>JAEVYW010000173.1 GCA_023392555.1 Pseudomonadota bacterium
CCAAGCTCAGCGCGAAGCTGCTCGCCGATTTCGGTGCGGTCGAGGCCGAGCGCGCTGGCATAGCTCTTCGCGAAACCGATCGTGTAGGTCGGTGCGGGCAGGCGTTCCCAGTCGCTGCGCTCAAGGCTTTCGAGATGGCGTTGGGGAATGCGGGTCTGCGCCGCAACGTCCTCAAGGCTCACCTTCTTCGCCTCGCGCGCGGCACGAAGCTGGTCGCCGACCGTGGGCTTGCTTTCGAACTCGTCGGTTTCGGTCATCCGCTCCATTTCCGAGCTGTATTGATATTTCTTCTCGAAGGCCGTGCGCAGGCTGTCAACCGCCGTTTCAGCCAATCGCGACACGATGGCGGCGGGCCCAATCACCGAGCGCCTTGCGCAGGTTCGCGGGCGGCTTCTGAAGCAGTGCCTGGACGCGGTGGCGGCACGCGGCGGCGTCCAGCGAGCGGACCATCGCCTTGATCGGTCCGACGCCGGCCGGAGTGATCGAAAAGCTTTCGACGCCGACACCGATCAACGCCATGGCCTCGAGCGGGCGGCCGCCCATTTCACCGCAGACGCGGACAGGGACGTTGGCAGCGCGGGCCTGGTCGACGATGCGCTTGAGGAAGCGCAGGATTGCGGGGCTGAGCCAGTCGTAGCGCTCGGCAAGGCGCGGGTCGGCGCGGTCCGCGGCGAACATGAACTGGGTCAGGTCGTTGGTGCCGATCGACAGGAAGTCGACGCGTGGCAGAAGCTGGTCGAGCATCTCCGCGAGGCTGGGGACTTCGAGCATCGCGCCGAACTCGACGCGCGAGGGCAGCTTGCGATGGGCTTTGCGCGCCCAGTCGATCTGCTCCTCGAACAAAGCGCGGGCTTCTTCATATTCCCAAGGCTCGGACACCATCGGGAACATGACTCGGAGGACCTTGCCGGCGGACGCCTCGATGAGTGCGCGGGCCTGCGCCTTCATGAGAGTGTCGCGGTCGAGCGACAGGCGGAGAGCACGCCAGCCCATTGCTGGGTTCTCGGCCTCGTCGCGGATGTCGGTGAGGTAGGGCAGCGCCTTGTCCCCGCCGATGTCGACGGTGCGGAAGACGACTGGTCGGTTGCCGGCGGCGGCGAGCACTTTCTGATAGAGACGCTGCTGGCGTTCGCGGCCGGGGAGGGTCGCCGACACGAGGAACTGGAACTCGGTGCGGAACAGGCCGATGCCGTCGGCGCCGGTCAGCTCCAGGTTGGCGGCGTCTTCGGCGAGACCGGCGTTGACCATCACGCCGACCTCCACGCCGTCCTGGGTGACGGCCGGAAGGTTGCGGACGGCTTCGAACTCGGCGCGGCGTTTCTGGCGGAGCGCTGCGCGATGCTCGAAGTTGGACTGAAGCACGCGCGTCGGGCGGACGATGACGCTGCCGTTGTCGCCGTCGACGAGGATGGTCTCGCCATCTTCGACACTGTGACGGATGTCGGTGAGGCGGCCGACAACGGGGACGCCCATGGCGCGAGCGACGATCGTAACGTGGGCGGTAAGGGAGCCTTCTTCGAGGATCACGGCCTTCAATCGGCGGCGGTCGTATTCGAGAAGTTCCGCCGGGCCGAGGTTACGGGCGATAAGGACTGTGTCGCGGGCGAGTCCGGTCTGCGCCGCGGTGCCCATTCGGCCGGACACGATGCGGAGCAGCCGGTTCGACAGATCCTCGAGGTCGTGCATCCGCTCCTGCAGCAGCGGATCGTCGATTTCCCGCATGCGGGCGCGGGTGCGCTGCTGGACTCGCTCGATCGCGGCTTCGGCGGTGAGGCCGCTGTCGATCGCCTCATTGATCCGCCGCGACCAGCCTTCGTCGTAGGCGAACATCTTGTAGGTCTCGAGGATCTCCTGATGCTCGCCCGCAGTGCCGAATTCGGCCTCGCGGGTCATCGCCTCGATCTGTTCGCGCATCTTGCGGAAGGCGGAATAAACGCGGTCGCGCTCGGCCTCGGTGTCCTAGGCGACGGTGTGCTCGACGACGACGCGGGGCTCGTGGAAGACGGCAACCCCCTTGCCCATCCCGGCGACAAGCTTGAGACCGGAGAGCCGCAACGGTCCTGCACTGCGCAGGCGTCCGCGACGGGCTCCGTCGACCAGCCGGGCGGCGGCGATCATTTCCGACAGCACCATCGCTACCGTCTGAAGCGCCTCGATCTCGACGTCTTCGTAGCTGCGCGCGTCGGCGTGCTGGACGGCGAGGACCCCGATGGGGCTTTCGAGGCGCACGATGGGAACGCCGGCGAAGCTGTGGAAGCTCTCTTCGCCGGTTTCGGGGCGGTAGGCGAAAGCGGGATGCTCGGCCGCTTCGGCGAGGTTGAGGATGCGGCCCTCGGCAGCGATCGTTCCGACGAGGCCCTGGCCCATGCTGAGGCGGGTGACGTGCACCGCTTCCTTGCGCAGGCCGTGAGTGGCGAACAGTTCCAGCTTGTTGTCGCGTAGCAGGTAGATCGAGCAGACCTCGCTCTGCATCGCCTCGGCGATGAGGTCGACGACCTTGTCGAGCTTGGACTGCGCGCTTCCGCGGCCGGCCATGACATCGTGAAGACCCGTCAGGATCTCACGAGCGGAGGCGGCGGCGGTCAGTGGCATAAGGAGACCGCTATCAGATGCGCAGCGGCGCTGTCTAACCTCGGCTTTCGAGCGCCGCGGCGGCTTCGTCGACCAGTTCGCGGATGATGTCGGCCACAGGCTCCTCGCGAGTGACCATGCCGACCGATTGGCCGGCCATGACCGATCCGCTTTCGACGTCGCCGTCGATCACCGCTCGGCGGAGGGCGCCAGCCCAGTAATGCTCGATCTGGAGTTGAGCCTCGGCCATTTCGATCGCGCCGTCGTCGAGCTGCTGGGCGACTTCGCGCTGCTTGGCGGCGAAGTTCTCCATCTCGCGGTTCTTGAGCGCGCGGACGGGAATGACCGGAAGGCGCGGGTCGATCTGGACCGAGGGGATCGCGTCGCGGGCCGAGGCGCGGATGAACGCCTTCTTGAAGTTGGCGTGCGCGATGCTCTCAGTCGCGCAGACCAGCCGCGTGCCGATCTGGACTCCGACCGCGCCCATTTCGAGATAGGCAGCCATTGCCTCGCCGCGGCCGATCCCGCCGGCGACGAAGACCGGGATCTGCTGGCTGACGTGCGGCAGGATTTCCTGCGCTAGAACCGAGGTTGACACCGGGCCGATGTGGCCGCCGGCCTCCATGCCTTCGATCACGAGCGCGTCGGCTCCGGAGCGGATGAGTTTCTTCGCAAGGCTAAGCGCTGGCGAGAAGGCGATGAGCTTGGCGCCGCTCGCCTTGATCCGCTCGATCGCGCCGCCCGGCGGGAGGCCGCCGGCGAGGACCACGTGGCTGACCCCATGCTTGGCGCAGACGTCGATCAGCTCCGACAGCTGCGGGTGCATGGTGATGAGGTTGACCCCGAAAGGCCGTGTGGTGCGCGCCTTCGTCTCGGCGATCTCGGTGTCGAGCAATTCAGGGGACATCGCTCCGCAGGCGATGACGCCAAAGCCGCCGGCGTTGGAAATTGCGGAGACGAGGTTGCGTTCGCTGACCCAGCTCATCGCTCCGCCGAGGATGGCGACGTCGCAGCCGAGGAACTCGGTGCCGCGATGCATCAGCTCCTTGAGGCGCGCGTGGCCGACCGATTGGTGGACGGCGCGGGCTTCCGCGATCAGGCCTTCGCCGCTCATGCCGCTGCACTCGCTTCGTCGAGGCCGAAGGCCGTGTGGAGCACGCGGACTGCGAGCTCGAGTTCGTCTTCTGCAATCAATGCGCTGACCTTGATCTCGCTCGCGGAGACGGCGAGCAGGTTGATGCCGCGTTCGGCGAGGGTTTCGAACATTTTTGCGGCAAGCGAAGGATTGGAGCGGATGCCGACGCCGACGATGCTGACCTTGGCGACGGATCCTTCCTGGATGAGTTCGCCATAGCCGATGTCGGCCTTGCGCTGCTCGATCACCGAGATTGCCTGCGCGAGGCTGGCGCGAGGAACGGTGAAGGTGAGGTCGGAGGAGCCGGTGTTGGGCGTCGCGGCATGGACGATCATGTCGACCTGGATGCCTGCTTCCGCGATCGGGCTGATCGCCGCGGCGACTGTGCCGGGCTTGTCGGCAATGCCGGTCAAGGTGATCCGCGCCTCGTTCCGGTCGGCAGCAATGCCCGCGATCTGGTTTCTTTCCATCTCCGCTCCTGAAAGCTCGGCGACGATATCCGTGCCCGGCTTGTCTTCGAATGCCGATAAAACGCGCAAGGGCAGCTTCTCGCGCATGGCGAGGCCGACCGAACGGACCTGAAGAACCTTTGCGCCGACCCCGGCCAGCTCGAGCATTTCCTCGAACGTCACCTGGTTGAGCTTGCGCGCCCTCGGCACGATGCGCGGGTCGGTGGTGTAGACGCCGTCGACGTCGGTGTAGATGTCGCAGCGGTCGGCCTTCACGCCGGC
>JAEVYW010000219.1 GCA_023392555.1 Pseudomonadota bacterium
CAGCAGCGCGGCATCCTTTACGCGCCTGACTATGTCATCAACGCCGGCGGCATCATCAACGTCAGCACGGAATATCTCCGCGATGGCGACGCCAGCCTTGTGCGTCAGCGCATCGAGGGCATCCCGGAGCGTCTGGAGACGATCTGGGCCGAGAGCGCGAGCAGCGGCCGCGATCCGGCATCGGTTGCCGATGCAATGGCGCAGCGCCTTATCGGCAGGGGCTGAGGACAGAACCGTGCACCGCTTTGCCAATCCGGCAAGGTTTCTCGGTTTCGCACGTCCCGCGACCGTCTGGACTTTTGCCGCCGGACTTTTGCTCACCGCGATGGGTCTGTTTGGCGGGCTTACGATGACGCCGCCCGACTACCTGCAGGGCGAGACGGTTCGCATAATGTACGTCCACGTGCCTTCCGCCGGCTCGGAATGGCGGGCTGGGCTGGCATCGCGGTCGCCTCGGTGAGCCAGCTCGTTTGGAGGCATCCGCTTGCGGCTGTCGCAGGACGCGCGATTGCGCCGGCGGGAGCGACTTACGCCGCGGTCTGCCTGCTGACCGGTTCCATTTGGGGCCGCCCGACATGGGGCACCTGGTGGGAATGGGACGGGCGCCTGACGTCGATGCTGATCCTGTTCTTCCTGTATCTCGGCTACATCGCGCTCGCCTCGGCGGAGCGCGAGCGCGGCGGTGAGGGGCGGCTTGCAGCCTTGTTCGGGGTGCTCGGGGCCATCAACTTGCCGATCATCCATTATTCGGTGCTGTGGTGGCGGACGCTTCACCAGCCGCAGAGCATCAGCCTTTCGGGCTCGAGCATCGACAGTTCGATCCTGTGGCCGCTGCCACTCGCGGCGTTCGGCTTCACTCTTCTGTTCGCGTCGGCGGTGCTGATGCGGATGCGGGCGGAGCTTGCCCAGACGAAGGTCGAGGCGCGGATGCGCCGGCAGGCGGCCGAATGAATCACGGCGCGTTCATCACCGCCGCTTACGCGGTCTCCTTGTTGGCGACCGTGGGACTGCTGGCCTGGGCCTTTCTATCGATGCGCAGCGCCGAGCGCGCGGCGGCGGAGCTGAAGCGCGACCGATGATCGTGCGCCCGAAGCACCAGCGCCTGGTGCTGGTCATCCTCGCAATCGTCGCCGTTCTCGGTGCGGTGCTGCTCGCCATGTGGGGGCTGAAGGATCGCGCTGCCTATTTCTACACCCCGGCCGACGTCGTTGCGGACAAGGCGAGCGGCGGCAAGGCCATGCGTCTCGGCGGCATGGTGGAGAAGGGCTCCGTCCAGCGCGACCCTGATGGTGTCACGACGCGGTTCACGGTCGAGGACGGCGATGCTCGAGTGGCGGTCGTGTTCAAGGGAATCGTCCCTGACCTCTTCCGCGAGGGAAGCGGCGTCGTTGCAGAAGGCCGGCTGGAAGGCCGCACGTTCGTCGCCGACAACATCCTCGCCAAGCATGACGAACGGTACATGCCGCCTCAGATGGGCAACCAGGCGGCCGAGCATGCCGTCGGCGAGACGGTGCGCAGGTGACCGCGGAGGCTGGCCTCTCGGCGCTATGGTTGGCCGCCGCTCTTTCGCTGCTTGGGCTTATCCTAAGCGTGCTTCACTTCCGCGGACCGCTCGACGCCGACCGCAGCGTCCGTGCGGTCGCGATCGTGCAAGGCGCGCTTTGCCTGTTCGCGTTCGCGATGCTGCTGGTCGTCTTCGCGCGGACAGATCTTTCGGTCGCGTTGGTCGCGGAGAATAGCCACAGCGCCAAGCCCTTCATCTACAAGGTTGCGGGCGCCTGGGGGAACCACGAAGGCTCGATGTTGCTGTGGGTCACGGTGCTCGGGCTGTCCGGCGCAGCGCTTGCGGGCTTCTCGCGCCAACTCACGAGCCGGACGCTTGTCGCGGCGCTTGGGGCCCAGGCGGCGCTTGCGTTGGGCTTTCACGGGTTCCTGCTGTTCGCGTCCAATCCATTCGCGCGGCTCAACCCGCCAGCTGCCGAGGGCAGGGGGCTCAATCCGCTGCTCCAGGACCCGGGCTTGGCGTTCCATCCGCCTACGCTTTACCTCGGCTATGTCGGTCTCTCGGTCGCGTTCAGCCTGGCCGTCGGTGCCATGCTGACGGGGCAGGTCGATCGCATCCTCGCTCGCGCGATGCGGCCGTGGGTTCTGGGAGCCTGGATCTTCCTGACCCTCGGCATCACCGCCGGAAGCTACTGGGCTTATTACGAGCTTGGCTGGGGCGGCTGGTGGTTCTGGGACCCGGTCGAGAACGCCTCGCTGATGCCCTGGCTCGCGGCAACGGCCTTGCTTCACTCCGTCAGCGTGCTGGCTGCGCGAAACGGGTTGAAGGCATGGACGATGATGCTCGCGGTCATCGCCTTCTCCATGTCGATGGTCGGCACCTTCCTCGTTCGTTCGGGCATCCTGACGTCGGTCCATTCCTTCGCGGTCGACCCGACCCGCGGCGCGTTCCTGCTTCTGCTGCTCGGCATCTATGTGACGGCAGCTTTCATCCTGTTCGCCGTGCGGGCCGGATCGCTGCGGGAGGGCGCACCGTTCGAAATCGTCAGCCGCGAGGCCGGGATCGTGGCCAACAATCTGATCCTGACGGTGATCCTCGGCATCGTGTTCATCGGCACGCTCTATCCGCTGATGGTCGAGGCGGTCAGTGGCGAGAAGCTTTCGGTCGGCGCGCCTTATTTCAACGCGGTCGCGGGACCGCTGGCGATCATTCTCGGCGTCCTGCTCGCGGTTGGACCATTGCTGAGCTGGCGTCGTGAAAGCAGGCCTGTCTTCGGGAAGCTGCGTATCCCCGCATTCGTCGCGGCAATTGCGCTCGCGCTCGCGTTTTTCGCACTGCCTCAGGCGAGCTTGCTATCCAAGTTGGGGCTAGCCCTCGCGGCGGGCCTCCTTCCAGCAACCCTGCTTCCTCTGGTCCGCCCCAATCCGTTCCGGGCTCCACTTGCAACCTGGGGCATGGCCATCGCTCATGCGGGTGCCGCCGTTGCGATCGCGGGCATGGCGGCAGACAGCGCTCTGACGACGGAGCGGCTCACCGCTGCCAAGCCGGGGGAACGCGTCGAAGTCGGCCCATGGCTGATCGAGTTCGTCGGTGTGACACCCGCGGCCGGGCCAAACTGGACGGCGATCGAGGCGGAGCTTCGCGCAACGCGCGGCGGCGGCGTGCATGTGATGAAGCCGCAGACGCGTTTCTTCAGCGATCCGCCGACCGAGACCAACGAAGCAGCGATCGACACAGTGATGTCGGGTCAGCTCTACACCGTCATTGGACGCCCCGACGAAGATGGCCGCTGGCAGCTTCGCTTATGGTGGAAGCCGATGGTGACGCTCATCTGGCTTGGCGGCGGACTGATCGCGCTGGGCGGCTTGCTCGCATTCGCTGGTCACGCACGCCGCTCCTGGCGCCGAAGGGCGATGGCATGAGCCGCTCGCTGCGCTTCCTCCCCGTCGCCGTCGTGGTGGTCCTGATCGCCGCTTTCGTCTGGCGCCTGGCTAATCCGCCGGACACCACAGTGC
>JAEVYW010000229.1 GCA_023392555.1 Pseudomonadota bacterium
GGACAGAGCCAGGGCAATGTTGCGCGGGAAGCCGCGGACGTCGCGGGCGCGCATGAGATCGCAATCGACGTCCGCGACGTCGACGTGCCCTTGTCGGACTTGGGTCATGAGCAGGCTGCGGCGACGGGGCGCTGGTTCGCGGCGCTTCCGCCGGAAGAGCGGCCGGAGATCATCCTGACCTCGCCCTACGTCCGCGCGCGGCAGACCGCGAACGCGATCTGCCAGGCGGGCGGCATGTCAGGCCCCACCAAGCTGGTCATCGACGAGCGCCTTCGCGAACGCGAGTTCGGCGTGTTCGACCGGCTGACGACGCTCGGCATCCGCGAGAAATATCCCGAGGAGGCGGAGCACCGCGCCTCGCTCGGCAAGTTCTACCATCGGCCGCCCGGCGGCGAGAGCTGGGCCGATGTGATCCTCCGGCTGCGGTCGGGGCTCAACACCATCAACCTGCATTACTGCGACCGGCGCGTGCTGATCGTCTGCCACCAGGTCGTCGTTCTGTGCATGCGCTACATCCTCGAGGAGCTGACCGAGGAGGACATCCTCAAGATCGACAAGCAGGCGGACATCCTCAACTGCGGGATCGCTCGTTACGACTTCGAGCCCGATGCCAAAGGCGTGTGCATGCCGCAGCTCGAGATCTGGAATCACGGCGCTCCGCTGGAGGCCGAAGGCGCACCTAAGACGGCCGAGCCCGACCGCATGACCGGAACGCGATGAGCAAGCCGAAGCTGCTGACCCGCGCGGCGCTCAAGGACGTCCCGCTTCCGGCAGTCGTCGATGGCGACAAGGAGACGAAGGGCCGGATCCTGATCATCGCCGGTTGCCGCGAAGTCGCCGGTGCCGCGCTGCTCGTCGCCAACGCTGCGATGCGAGCGGGGGCTGGCAAGCTGCAGATGGCCACCGTCGAGGCGGTGGCGATCCCGACTGCATTGGCGATGCCGGAGGCCAAGGTGATTGGCGTCGAAGAAGCGCGCGATGGGGGGTTTACCAAGGCAGCCGTGCGCAGGCTGGCCGAACAGGCGGAGCAGGCCGACACGGTCGTGGCCGGACCGGGTCTTGCTTCTGGGAGTACCTGCGGACCGCTGGCGGATGCACTGCTTGCGACTGGCAAGCAGCTCGTTCTCGACGCGGCGCTGCTGCACAGCCTCAAACCGCCGGCTCCGGACCGCGATCCTTTGCCGATCCTTCTCCCGCATGCCGGCGAGATGGCGTCGCTGCTCGACTGCGATGAAGACGCTGTCGATGACGACCCGATCGGCTGCGGGCTGCGAGCTGCCGAGCGCTACCGTTCCATCGTGCTGGTCAAAGGCACGACCAGCCATGTGGTCACGCCGGACGGGCGTGCATGGACCTATACGGGCGGAGCGCCGGGCCTGGGCGTGTCGGGCAGCGGCGATACCTTGGCGGGCATCGTCGGGGGCTTGCTTGCACGCGGCGCGGACCCGCTCACCGCCCTGCTCTGGTCGGTCCTGCTCCACGGCGAAGCGGGTGAGAGGCTGTCCCGCAAGGTCGGCCCGATCGGCTTTCTCGCCCGCGAGATTCCGGACGAAATCCCCGCCCTTCTGCCGAGCTAGGCTTCGCCGGCCCGGTGCCGGTCGAGCTCGTCGCCGACAAGGCGCACGACATGGAGCACGTTGGTCGAGCCGGCCGTTCCGAACGGGATACCGGCCATCATCACGACGCGATCACCGCCCTGGGCAAGGTGGTGACGCAGCGCCATCCGCTTGGCCTTGGCGACCATTTCCTCGAAGCTCGACACGTCGCGTGAGTGGACCGAGTGGACGCCCCAGTAGAGGCCCATTCGCCGCGAGGTGATCTGCGACGGGCTCATTGCCAGGATCGGGACCGGCGGACGCTCGCGCGCCAGGCGGCGCGCGGTCGAACCGGACTTGCTGAAGCAAATCATCGCGCAGGCCGAAACCGTGCTGGCGATCTGCCGCGCCGATCCGGACAGAGCGTCCGCGATCGTCGGCTCGAGCTTGGTCTCGGTGAAGTGGATGCGCGAGGAATAGACGGGATCGCGTTCGACGCTGTTGGCGATGTTGTCCATCATCGTCACGGCCTCGACCGGATACTTGCCCGCCGCGCTCTCCGCCGAAAGCATGACCGCGTCGGCACCGTCGTAGATGGCCGTCGCGACGTCGCTGACCTCGGCGCGGGTCGGCGTCGGCGAGGTGATCATCGATTCGAGCATCTGCGTCGCGACGACCACCGGTTTGCCGAACTGGCGGGCGGTGGCGACGATGCGGTTCTGAAGCGGCGGCACGTCGGCGGGCGGAAGCTCTACGCCAAGGTCGCCGCGGGCGACCATCACGCCGTCGGACAGCGCGATGATGTCGGACAGGCGGTCGATCGCCGCCGGCTTTTCGATCTTCGCCATCAGCGCGGCACGATCGCCGATCAGCGACCGCGCCTCGGCGACGTCCTCGGGCCGCTGGACGAACGACAATGCGATCCAGTCGGCGCCCTGCTCCAGAGCGAACTGCAGGTCGGCGCGGTCCTTCTCCGTCAGTGCCGGGATCGGCACGACCACATCGGGGACGTTGACGCCCTTGTTGTTCGAAACGCGCCCGCCGACCTGGACCTCGGCGGTGAGCTTGTTATCCTGCGCGTCAAGCACCTTGAGGCGAACCTTGCCGTCGTCGATCAGAAGCCGGTCGCCCGGGCCGATCGCGGCGAAGAGCTCAGGGTGGGGGAGCTCGAGCCGCTTGGCGTCGCCGAGCGAGTTTTCCTGGTCGAGCAGGACTCGGTCGCCCTTTTCGAGCTCGACTCCGCCGTCCACGAAGCTGCCGACGCGCAGCTTCGGCCCCTGAAGGTCGAACACGATCGTCGTCGGCCGCTTCAGTTCTTTTTCAAGCGCGCGGATCGCGTCGACCAGCTTCGCCTTCTGGTCGTGAGTGCCGTGGCTCATGTTGATGCGGAAAGCGTCTGCGCCGGCAATCATCAGCTTCTTGATCATCGCAGGCTTGCTCGAAGCAGGCCCAAGCGTCGCAAGGATCTTTACCTTGCGGGAACGCGGTCGCAGTTCAGTCAAATCTTCCTCCGGCACTGGGCCACGCCAATAGACCGTTCGAACGTTCGTTCAACCGGCTTGAGCGCGGCCCGTCACTCGCTTACACGGCCCGCGAAACCCCTGAACGAGGATTGTGACAGATGGCGGAAGGTACCGTCGCGGCCGATCAGCTGCGGCTGTTCATCGAGCGAATTGAACGGCTTGAGGAAGAGAAGAAGGGCATCGCGGACGACGTGAAGGACGTCTACGCCGAAGCCAAGGCCAACGGCTACGACACCAAGACGATGCGCTCGATCGTTCGCCTGCGCCGCATGGAAAAGCACGCGCGCGACGAAATGGACGCGCTGCTCGAGACCTATCGCAACGCGCTCGGACTGTCGTAAGCTGGCGCGAGGGGGACTTTCATGATCCTGAGCACGACCACATTGATCGAGGGACGGCCGGTCCGCGACTATCTCGGCGTCGTCACCGGCGAAGTGATCGTCGGCGCGAACATCTTTTCGGACCTCTTCGCAAGCGTTCGCGACATCGTCGGCGGCCGTTCGGGCGCTTACGAAGGCGCGCTTCGCGACGCTCGCAAGCAGGCCTTCGCCGAGTTGCAGGCGGAGGCGCGCGAACTTGGCGCCGATGCGGTGATCGGGATTGATATCGACTATGAAGTGCTGGGCAAGGCCGGATCCATGTTGATGGTCACGGCCAGCGGCACCGCAGTGCGTCTGGGGTAAAAATGGCAGGCCATTCCAAATTCAAGAACATCATGCATCGCAAGGGCGCGCAGGACAAAAAACGCTCGGCGATGTTCTCCAAGCTCAGCCGCGAAATCACCGTCGCGGCGAAGATGGGCCTGCCCGACCCGGACATGAACCCGCGCCTGCGCGCGGCGGTGCTTGCCGCCAAGGCGCAGTCGATGCCCAAGGACAATATCCAGCGGTCGATCGACAAGGCGGCGCGCGGCGATGCCGAGACCTATGAGGAAATCCGCTACGAGGGCTTTGGTCCGGGCGGCGTTGCGCTGATCGTCGAGGCGCTGAGCGACAATCGCAACCGCACCGCGACCAACGTCCGCACGGCCTTTTCGAAAAATGGCGGCAATCTCGGCGCGTCGGGCTCGGTCAGTCATGGCTTCGAGCGCATGGGCCTGATCGAATATAGCGCCGCCGCCGGCGATGCCGACAAGGTGCTTGAAGCGGCAATCGAAGCCGGCGCGGACGACGTTCAGTCCGACGAGGACGGCCACGAAATCTGGACCAGCGTGGATTCGCTTCACGAAGTCGCGAAGGCGCTGGAAGGCGCGCTCGGCGAGGCCGATGCGGTAAAGCTCGGCTGGAAGCCCGGTACCGAAGTCGAAGTCGCCGGCGACGACGCGGGCACTTTGATGAGGCTGATCGACGTCCTTGAAGAGGATGACGACGTCCAGACCGTCTGGGGCAATTACAATGTCTCCGACGAGGAGCTGGCCAAGCTCGCGTGAAGATCCTCGGTCTCGACCCCGGCCTTGGAACGACCGGCTGGGGCCTGATCCAGGCTGAGGGCAATCGTCTTTCCCACATCGGCAACGGACAACTGAAGACGAACTCGGCTGCGCCCTTGCCAGAGAGGCTCGCGGAACTTGGGCGGCAGCTCGAAGCGCTGATCGCCGACCTCGGCGCGCAATCGGCTGCGGTCGAAGAGGTGTTCGTCAACAAGAACCCGCAATCGACGCTGAAGCTCGGCCAGGCGCGCGGCGTCGTGATCATGACAGCGGCCCGCGGCGGGCTCCCGGTCGCCGAATATGCGGCGCGGCTGGTGAAGAAGGCTGTCGTCGGCAATGGCAACGCGGAGAAAGTGCAAGTTCACGCCATGGTTTCGCGGCTCTTGCCGGGTGCGAAGATCGCCGGGCCGGAC
>JAEVYW010000110.1 GCA_023392555.1 Pseudomonadota bacterium
CGCGTGATCGTCGGCAGCCACGCGACGGAGACGCCGATGATGGCCGCGCTGCTGCGCTTCGTCAGCGTCCACCCGTGGTGGAACACTCCGCCCGAACTGGCGAAGAAGTCGGTCGCTCCGGGCGTCCTCAAGGAAGGGCTAAGCTACCTCACCGACCGTGACTACCAGGTGCTGTCGGACTGGACCGACGACGCGCAGCCGATCGACCCCGCAACGGTCGACTGGAAGGCGGTTGCCGACGGGTCGACTACCGTTCGCCTGCGCCGCGGCCCGGGCGAGTGGAATTCGAAGGGCAATTACAAGTTCAACATGCCCAACGACTTCGGCAACTACCTCCACGACGTCCCCAATCACGAGCGTGACCTGTTCAAGAAGGACGACCGCTGGATCTCCAACGGCTGCATTCGGCTCGAGGACGCACCGCGGCTCGCCAAATGGCTGTTCGGCCGAGTGCCGAAGGGTGAGGATTCCAAGACCGAAGTGAACGTCGATTTGGACCAGCCGGTGCCGGTCTACATCACGTACCTGACCGCCGAAGCGACGGCTGACGGCGCGAAGTTCCGGGCCGACCCGTACAAACGCGATCCGGCACTGCTCGCCCGCTATTTCAGCGAGGGCAAGAGCCAGGTCGCCTCGCTCGATCGTTGATTGCGCTAACCGCCGCACTATCTCGCGACAGAAATGCCCAGCAGTTCGAACTTCGGGCCGATGCCCTTCGACGACAAGCTCCAGCGGCTATGGCGCCAAAGCGTGCGATTTGCCGTCCGGGTCGCGATTGCGTTCGGCCTGTCCGCGGCCAGCGCGATCATGTTGGCCGCCGCAGTTGCCGACAACGCGTTCGTGCAGATCCTCATCACCGGGTTCGCGGCAATTGCCTTCTGGATCCCGTGGCTGCTGCTGATCCTGGGGATCGAGCGCATGTTCACGCGCCGTCCGAGGCCTGCTTCGCGCCAGACGATCGATGTCACTGCGTCGCCGGTGGCATCGGGCTGGGACCGGCTCGTTGCCGTCGCGCCGCGCCAATCGGAGCGCATTCGCGTGCTTCAGCGCTCGGTCGAGCGTTCCCGCACTTCGTTGGGCAACGAGAAGCTCGACCCGGATGCGCATGACCTGTGCGTGCTGATCGACCGCCGCCTGCCTGAACTCATCGACCGCGAGCTGGACGAGTTGCCGCCCGACGACCGCGACCGCGGCAAGCGTGTCGATGATCTGATCGACCTCGTCGAGCAGTTCGCTCGCCACTGCAGCCGCAGCGGGCAGAGCGATCCGCGCTTCAACGCCGAAGTCCTGCGCCGGCGCTTCGAAGAGCGCCTTTCCAACCCGCTCTAGCGCTCCAGCTCTCGCTGAAGCTTCGCCAGCCGCGCGGTCGCACTCGCCGCGTGCGGGCCGATCCACCGTTCGTGAATGTCCTGAATGGGCACGACGTTTAGGTGATTCCAGCGCTCACGCCCGCGGCGGATGGGGATCACGAGCTCCGCGTCTTCCAGCACCTTCAGATGCTGCATCACCGTGCAGCGGTCGATGTCGGGAAAGTGCGCGACGAGCGTGCCCGTGGTGAGCGGCTGATCGCGAAGATCGTCGAGGATCTGCCGCCGCACCCCATGGCCCAGAGCCTTGAAGATACGGTCGTGGCGCTCTGAAATTGACATGTTATAAGACTATAACATATAGCGCCGACTCACAAGCAGGAGAGTCGCAATGGACCTCAAATTCCGCGTTGCCGCGCGCGTCGCTCGCCCGGTTCACGAGGTGTTCGAAGCGGTCGCCGATCCGGCCAAGCTGTCCAACTATTTCACGACCGGCGGCGCGAGGGGCCGGCTCGAAACCGGCGCTACGGTGACATGGGACTTCGCGGACTTTCCCGGCGCCTTCCCGGTCGAGGTCGTCGAGGTCGTGCCCGACCAGAAGATCGTGCTCTGCTGGGACGCAAGCGAGGGCGAGGCGCCGAACCTGCCTGACAGTGAGCGGCCGGCCGAGGTGCCGCCCTACAAGACCACGGTCACCATGACCTTCGAACCGCTCGACAACGACACCCGCACCCTGATCGAGATCCGCGAGGAAGGCTGGCGCGAGACCGAAGGCGCGCTCAAGGCCAGCTACGGCAATTGCCAGGGCTGGGCGCAAATGCTCGCCGCGCTCAAAGCTTGGGCGGAATATGGCATCAACCTGCGCGAGGGAATGTACAAGTAAGCGGCTGCCTCGCCACTAACCTCCGATAGGATTGACGCTACCAACCACGCCGTTCCATTCCCTGTCCGTAATGATCCTACGCAGGAGGGTGGGGATGTCCCTTGCGTTATCGCTGGTTGAGCGGCTGCACCACGGCCTGCTCTTCGCCTTGTCGCCATCTTATCGGCAGGTCCGCAAAAGGCTCGACGGACTTCGCGCGCCGCTGGGCTAGACAACGACCTCTCGCAACGCGGTGAAGCATTCGCCGTCCACGGCGTTGCCGACTTCCGCTTCGATGATCGCGAGCGCGTCCGTCACGCTCATTGCTCCACGATACGGCCGGTCGGCGGTTAGGGCGTCGTAGAAATCGCAGATGGTGATGATCCGCGTGTCGCGGGTGATCTGATGATCCGCGAGGCCCAGCGGATAGCCCTTTCCGTCGAGCCGCTCGTGGTGCGCCGCGGCGACGGGAGCGATGTCCGACAAGGCCGAAATCCGCGCGAGGATCTCCTGCGTGTGCGAGGCGTGCGAGCGCATGATCTCCCACTCCGCCTCGTCGAGCTTTCCCGGTTTGTCGAGGATCATGTTCGAAACGCCGAGCTTGCCCACGTCGTGCAGCAGGGCCGCGCGATAAAGCCACCGCCTCCGCGCCTCCGGCACGCCAAGACGCCTGCCGATCAGCCCCGCAAATTCGGCAACGCGCGTCGAGTGTCCCGCGGTGTAGGGGCTCTTCGCATCGATGACCTGGCCGAACGCCGCAGCGATGGCGTCGAGATAATCGTCGTCCACCGGTACCGCGGTCTCGGCTGGCGCAAGCGCGACCAGATAGGAATCGAGCAGCGGCGATTTGAGCGTGAGCCAGAAGCTGTCGCGTGCGGCGATGCCGTTGAAGACTTCGACCAGAGCGGGATCGAGCCATGTGCCGGAGCGGCGACCCACCTCCGCAATCGCCGCCTGGCGGCCCGCGTGCGAATGGAACACGTCCGCGACCTGGGCCAGCAGGGCAATGCGCGCGAACAACGGGATGGCTTCGCCCTGCAGATGACCCGGCCGGCCCGAGCCGTCCCAATGCTCGTCGAGTGCGTAAATGCCGTCGCAGACCGCGTCCGAAAAGCGCAGCGATCGTGCGATGTCGGCTCCGCGAGTGCAGCGCGAAAGGATCATCTCGTCGGCGATCGCGACGCCATTCTTAAGGATGTTGCCGACGGCTGCTGCCCGGCGCCCGAAGCTGCTTTCGCGTGCCGTCTTCGCGAACACGAAATGGAGCGTCGCCGCGAGGCTCGTCCCGACGGTCTTGAAGCCCTGTTTGAACGCAAGGTCGTCAGCCTGGTACAGCTCGCAAATCCGGGCGGCATTGCTGCTGCAGCCAAGGTCCTTCAGCAGCAGCGTGTAGTAGAGGTCGTGGAGCTCCGCCGGGGCCAAACCAAGAGCGCGGCCGATATGGCTGCCGATCCAGCAACTGCGAACGCCGTGCCCGGCCGGCTGGCCCTCGGTGATGTCGAGCGCATAGCTGAACGCTCCGACCAGTTCGGCGAGCGTCACTTGTCCCGCGCGGGATCCGGCAATGATCGGCTGGTGCAGCATCGCGACGCTGACCTAGTCCGACATGGGTTAGGAATTACCTAAGGGCGCCGAGCCGTACCCTTAAGTCTGCAATGGGTGGAAAGCGGACACTTCAAGGCTATGCTTCTCGCATCGGGGGATGACGATGACGCAGCAGGAAGAAAGATTGCTTCGAGCGCTGGCATCTATGTGCCAGCAATACCTCGACCACGCAGGTGTCTTAGATAATTCCTGGATGAGCGCTGGTGAGGACGCGATGGCTGTCCTCGCTGATTACGGCCTCATCGAGATTGAGGGTCGAGGCGGCACTTGGACCGAAAAGGGCAAGGCGCTTCTTGCCACCTGCTGATGTCCGCAATGGGTGGAAAGCGGACGCTAGCGTCTCAGCTTCCAGAAGAGTGTTCTCGACCAAAAACCAACGGAAACAATCAGGGTCCAGAACGGCACGGCGAGCAGCGCAAGGCCCATGAACAAACCATAGCCATATTCAGCGCAGCGCTCTTCTGTGGAACGCCCTATAACTAGCGGGCAGCCATCGGAGACCTGAACCGCTGCAACCAACAGGATCGGCACGCTCGCAACGAGCAAAAGCGCAATCAATCGAAGTGCAGCGCTTCGGATGAAGTTGCAGGTCAACCCCAGCAAGAAAGCCGTAGCAGCACAACCAACGAGAAGTTCGACGATCATACCTTAGGTTGGCATGCACGGACTAATGTCTGCAATGGGTCGAAAGCGGACATTAGCGTCGCCGCTCCCGCGCTAGCCGGCTCATTAGGATTGCTGCTCGCTTCGCCTGGCGGAAGATCGACGCAATATCGACGCTCTCCCCCGGCGCGTGGCTTCCGGCGCCCGCCGGACCGAGGCCGACCAGCCCGTCCGTGTCCGCGGCGACGAAAGCGATGTCGCCCGCGCCGCGCTTCTCCGGATCGGTCTCGCCCATCTGCTCCAGCCCCATGTCGGCGTTGACGCGGTTGAGGCGGGCAAGGAGTGCCCGATTGCCCGCGGTCGGCGGCATCGACGGATAGCCGCCCGGGTCGAAGCTGAGCACTGCGGTGGTGCCCGGCAGGTGCTGCGCGACGATCGCCTGCATCTTCACCTTCGTCCGGGCGATCTGGTCCGGCGAGATAGCGCGCATATCGCCGCGAGCGACGGCCGATGACGGGATCACGTTGGTCTTGCCCGTCGCAGCGATCCGGATGCGGTCCTTGTCGAGCTCGGCGGTCGCGCCGCCGCCGATCAGGCCGACGCTGTAGGTGAGCTTGTCCTCGCGAAGCTCGCGGCGGAACGCGTCGAGGATCCGCGTAAGCTCGTAGATCGCACCGTTGCCGTCGGTAAAGATGCCGCTCGAATGGCCGGTCGGCGCGCTTGCGACCAGCGTCCAACTGTCGGAGCTGCGCCGGGCGATGGCGCCCATGTCGCGCACGCCATTGGGGCCGGCCTCCTGCGACAGTCCTTCGAAGTCGAGCGCCACGTCGGCCCACTTGCCCGCCTCGATCAACGGACCTCGGGTGACCGTAATCGGGTCGCCGGCATCCTCTTCGTCGCCGGTGAGGACGATCGTGATGTCGGCGGGCTTCAGCGTCCCTGCCGCATGCATGGCGCGAAGGGCCGCGACCATCACAGCCATCCCGCCCTTATCGTCGCCAGAGCCCGGACCGATCCCGAGATTGCCGCGGCGTTCCCAGCGCTGGAACGGCGAGTCCGGTTCGAACACCGTGTCGAGATGGCCGATCAGCAGCATTCGCTTGCCGCGGCCGCTGCCCTTGTGGCGGGCGACGATGTGGCCGGAGCGGCCCGCGGCCTTCATATCGACCCACTGGACCTTGAAACCGATCGGCTCGAGCTCGGCGCGGAGCATCCGCCCGACCGCCTCGACTCCGGGGAAGTTCATCGTTCCGCTGTTCTGGTTCACCCAGCGCTCGAGCATCGCGACCGTGCGGTCCTGCCCCGCGTCGACGCTTTGCTGCATCCGCTGCTCGGCGGGGGAAAGCTGGGCGGCCGCAGGAGCGGCGAGGGCGAAAGCGCAAAATGCGAGAAGCGGACGAAGCAGCATCCGATCACGCTAGCCCAGGAACAGCTTTCCTACAACTAACCAAAAAGGTTAGCACCGCCCCTCGAATCTGGTTCGGGAGGGTGAATTGACGGAAGACTTTGAAGTGGGCGCGCTGATCGATGAATTGATCGAGCGCGAAGGTGGTTATGTGAACCATCCGGCAGACAAGGGTGGACCAACCTGCTTTGGCATTACCGAGGCGGTTGCCCGCGCGCATGGCTACGCCGGGGCGATGCGCAGCCTGCCGCGCGAGGAAGCGGCAGCGATCTATCGCCGGCTCTACTGGCTGCGGCCACGCTACGACCAGGTTGCGAAGCGCGCGCCGCGCATTGCTGCCGAGTTGTTCGACACCGGCGTCAACATGGGCCCCGCGGTCGCGACGACCTTCCTCCAGCGGGCGCTCACAGCGCTTAATCGCAACGGCAAGGATTACGGCGACCTGACGCCCGACGGCCGGATCGGCCCTGTCACTATGGGAGCGCTCGACGGGTTTCTTGCTGCTCGCGGAAAGCGGGGCGGGGAGACGGTTCTGCTGCGCGCGCTCGAGGCGCTCCAGGGTGAACGCTATTTGCGCCTCGCCGAGCGCCGCCCCGCCAATGAAGCGTTCCTTTACGGCTGGCTCGCGAACCGCATCGGTTCGATCGGCTGAATGTAGGGAATCCCGTTCGTCACTGCGAACATTCGGAACATTGGAGATAATGAGATGGCATTTCTGGAAGCAATCGTCGGCCCCGTGTCCAAGCTGCTCGACAAGATCATTCCCGACCCGCAGGCGCGCGATCGGGCCAAGCTCGAACTGCTCAAGCTCCAGGGCGACCAGGAGATGCAGGCAATCAGCGCCCAGATGCAGGCGATCGTCGCCGAAGCGCAATCGGCGGACCCGTGGACCAGCCGCGCACGGCCGAGCTTCCTCTACATGATGTATGCGCTGATCCTGTGGGCGATCCCGATG
>JAEVYW010000125.1 GCA_023392555.1 Pseudomonadota bacterium
TCTTTCGAGACCGCATCGGGTGCTGTCGCTATTGCAAGTGCAAAGACTGCGATTGTCGCGAGCATGATTGAGGATGCACACAAGTTCCGAAGGTGCGCAACGCGTGGAGCGTGAATGTCAGTTGACGTAAGTCACTAGGCCAAGAAAGCACTAGCCAGCCGATCGGAAGTGCCCTTAGCAACGATCGGATAGGTTCCGAGTATCTGTTGCATGAGCGTTCCTCCGCCCTCCGACTACGACGACACCAATCCGTTCCGGAACGCCGCCGACCGGCCGCTTGTCCGGGAGGCCGAACTGGACACCCGTCTGCGGCTGGCCCTCGACGCCGGCAGGATGGCGATCTGGATGGTGGACAATGCCGGGGAGGTGCAGGTCTCGGCGGAGTTCAACCGGCTGCTGGGCTTGCCGGAGGACGCTCAGCCAACGCTCGAGGAACTGATCGCGCGTTACTATCCGGGCGAGATCGAGCGGGTCCAAGGGATCGTCCAGCAGGCGATTGCCGAGGGCCAGCGCTACGCCGAATGGGAATATCGGCACCTTTGGCCGAACGACGAGGTTCGCTGGTTCCTCGTTCGCTCCGAGTTCCTCTACACCGACGAAGGTGAGCAGGCCGGCTCGATCGGTGTGATCATGGACGTGACGGATCGGAAGAAGTCCGAAGAACGCCGGATTGAGGTCGAGAACGAGCTGCGCGAGTCCGTCAATCGTCTGCGCATCGCGCAAGCCGCCGGCCAGATCGGCAGTTTCGAGCTTCTACCCGACCGGCAGATGATCCGCGTTTCGGAGGAGTTCTGCCGCATCTGGGGAATCCCCCCGGTCGAAGAGGCTCCTGTGAGGTCCTTCCTCGACCTGATTTACGAGGAAGATCTTCCGCAACTCGAGACCTGGCGGAGCAAGCTGCCAGCGGGCGCGCTCGACTATGTCGAATACCGCATCCGGCGACCCGACACTGGGGAAACGCGATGGATGGCGCGACGCGGGGAAGCCATCCGCGACGAGCTGACCGGGGAGGTTCGCTACTTCGGCGTGTCCTACGACATCACCCAGCGCATTCAGCTGGAAAGGCGACAGAGGTTCCTGCTCGATTTCGCGGACGAGATCCGGAAGGCGGAATCCTCCGTAGAGATCATTCGGCGCGCACAGCGCATGCTCGGCGAGTACCTCGGTGCCAACAGGGTCGGCTATGGCGACGTCGACGAGACAGAGCGCTATTTCACGACCACGGACAATTGGGCAGACGGCGTTCCGCCGCGGCAGGGAACCCACGATCTCGCCACGTTCGGACCGGACATCCACGGCGCCTTGAAGCGCGGCGAGCCCCTTCTCGTCGAAAACGTCCGGACCGACCCTCGCACCAACGCTCCCGAGAGCCTGAAAGGCTTCGAGGCGATCGACACCCAGGCTGCGATGACGGCATCGCTGGTCGCGGGAGGGCGGATGGTCGCAGCGCTCTACGTCCACTCCCGCGAACCCCGGCCGTGGTCTGTTCATGACGTCGAGCTTGTGCAGGAAGTTGCGCAGCGAACCTGGGCGGAGCTTGGCCGGGCGAGAGCGGAGGCCCAGGCGCGCGTGAGCGAAGACCGGTACCGCCGCATCTTCGAGCAAACCAACGATCCCATCATCGCCGCCGACCTCAACCAGGTGATAACCGATGCGAATCAGGCGGCTGCCGATGCGGTTGGCGTGACTCGCTCGGAAGCGATCGGCCGGCGGATCGCCGACTTCATTTCACCCGAGGATTACGAACGGTCGACCGCCATGCTTCACACGAAGCTCAAAGACGGTGGCACCACGCGCTACGACGTTCGGGTTCGCGGCGCTTCGGGCCAGACGTTGTTCTGGGAGGTTAATTCCGGCCTGACCTTCGACGAACAAGGGCAGCCGCTGGGCCTTCACGTCGTCGCGCGCGACGTGACCGATCGTAAGCGCTGGGAGCGTCAGCAAGCGTTCCTGGTCGCCGAACTGAACCACCGAGTGAAGAATACGCTCGCCGTCGTTCAGAGCCTCGCGCACCAGACGTTCAAGGGAGGGAACGATCCCGCCGTCGCAATCGCCAGTTACGAGGGACGCCTGAGCGCATTGGCCGCCGCCCATAACCTGCTGACGCGCGAAAACTGGGAGTCGGCAGATCTGCGCGAGATCATGGCGCAGGCTCTGCAGCCGTTCTGCGCAGATGCCCGATGCACTCTTCATGGCCCGAGTTACCGCCTTGAGCCCCGCTCTGCAGTCAGCCTCACCCTGGCTGCTCATGAGCTCGCAACAAACGCGGCAAAGTACGGAGCCCTCTCAAACGATACCGGACAGATCCAGGTGACCTGGGCTCCAGAACCTGAGGGCCTTGAGATCATCTGGCGGGAAACGGGCGGGCCCGAGGTCCACGCGCCGGAGCGACGCGGCTTCGGAACGCGCATGCTCAGTCGAGCCCTCGCCCAGGATCTCGGCGGCTCCGTCGAACTGACGTTCGAGCCCCAGGGGCTTGTCTGCCGGATCGTGGCGTCAATCGACAACGCGCAGGACGGTACCGCGGCCACGGCGGACTGAGCCCCCAATTTCCGTGAGCGCCTCTTAACGATTGCGCGGCTAGACGCCTCGGACCGGTGTAAAGGAGCGTTGAAGATGCGGAATTGGCTTGTCGGCATGGCAGTAATAGTGGCCTCCGCCGCAGGACAAGCAAAAGAGCCGAGTGGCGTTGAGCCGGTGCCGCCCGATTGGAGGATCCTTCAACTGCAGGACGGTGTCGAGCTTCGGTACGTCCCTCTCGCGGTCACTTTGAACGACTACCCCAAGGCAGCGCGAAAGGCAGGTGTTGAAGGCACAACCCTCCTCAATCTGCAGGTCGATACGTCCGGTCTTAGGGGATGCTCGACGGCTCGCTCCTCGGGCTCATCTCTGTTGGACGAGCAGGCTTGCCGCCTTTACCTCCAGCGCGGACGCTTCGACCTCCGCGGAACGTCACAACTCGTGACGGTCAAGGCGCCGGTTCGGTGGATGCTGCTCGACTGACCAGCGTCGCCAGCTGACTAGCGCTCGTCCTTGCCGCGGTGGGGCTGGTTGCGCAGCCGTCGCTGCCCGGCGGCTTGGGCCGCGCGATCGATCAGTCTTTCGCCGGTTTCGAGCGCCGCTTCGGGCGTAACCGTGACGTCGACGTGGTCAGGGCCGTCGACGACAACCTTACCGTCCTCGGCGACGACCTCGCTCGGCTCGTAATAAACTTTGTCTTCTGCCATGCCGCCACAGCGCCTGACGGCGCCCGCTGTTCCGATCCCGGCTGACGCCCGTCCCTGTCAGCGCGTCGGCTGACCGCGACCTTTGCGCTCCTCGATCAGCTTCTCAAGATCGCGTTCGCCTTCGTCGGCCATCTCGCGGAGAGTCCTGGCGAGCTCGAGATTATGCGTTGTCCTGGCCATCCGGCGGCACATGTCGACGCGCTGCCGCATGTGATTCAAGGGATCGTCATCGGCGAAAATGTCCATGTGTACGTCATGGACGGAGCGCCGCTCCGGGAAATACCGCCCTTGGGCTAGGTACCCCAGACGACTAGGACGCCGTGTCGCTCACCTGCTCGAGCGAGGCTGCGATCTTCCTTGGGCGGCCGCCGCCGTGACTGGCCTTCCCGCCCTTGCTGGAGATTTCGCGCTGCTTCGCCGGGTCCATCGCCGCAAATCCACGCTTCAACGGCATAACTACTCCCCCACCTGACGCGGGGGAGGCTAAAGGCGACCAGCGTGCCTGACTCGAACCTATGTTATGAAAGGTCGGCGGGAACGCCCTAATCTACATCAGAGACGAGCCCCGACGCGCTTTGTTACGCGCAGGCCATGACCCCCTATCAAGTGACGATCGTCAACGAGCATTTTTCACAGACGGCTGAGCTCAAGGCTTCGGACCAGCTGGGTGCATGGAAAGAAGCGATCGGCAGCGCAATCGCAATCGCCAACGACCAGGTGTCGCAGGGCAATCCATTCTTCGGGGCGGTGGTCACCCTGATGGAAGGGAACAAGCAGATAGGCCGCTATGTGGTCAGCGTCGGCGCGTCACCGTTGAAGGATTAGCGCCGGGT
>JAEVYW010000137.1 GCA_023392555.1 Pseudomonadota bacterium
GCTCCAGGCCGTTGCGATGGTGCGGGACATCAAGGACCGCACCTGGTGGGAGCCAGAGATCGAACTCGCCCGTCTCACGCTTCGCGAGGGCGACAGCGCGATCGACATCGGCGCCAATTTTGGCCTCTGGGCCTATTATCTCGCTCAGGCGACCGGCCCGTCAGGCAAGGTCTATGCCTTTGAACCGCTGGATTTCACGGCGCAGACCTTTGAGCATGTCAGCAAGCAACTCGGCTTCGACGAGAATGTAGAACTCTTCCGCAAGGGCGCGGCCGAGAAGTCGGGCAAGGTCGAATTCACGGTGCCGGTGACGGACACGGGCGCGATCAGTGCGGGCCTCGTCCATGTGGTCGGCCGCGACGACCGTCGGCCAGGCCAGGAGAAATGGGCGGCCTATTCGAAGACCAAGTCCGTGACTTGCGACGTCGTGAGCATCGACGAGCAACTGCCGAACATCGAGCGGCTGCAGCTTCTCAAGTGCGACATTGAAGGTGCCGATCTGTTCGCCATGAAGGGCGCCCGTCGAACGCTCGAGAAGCACAAGCCTGTCGTGGTGATCGAGGTGAACAGCTTCTTCCTCGAAGGCTTCGGCCTGACCAATGCCGATCTTCGCGGCTTCTTCGAGGGGCTCGGCTATCGCTGCTTCCACTATGATGACGATGGAACATTGACCCCGGCATCGCTCGATGAGCCGGTCGACGACAATTACGTCTTCGTCCACCCGGACAATGACGCTCGCGTCAAGGAGCGTTACGCCAGCAACCGCGAGCTTGTTGGCGCTTAAGCTCTAGCCAGCGGCCAGTAGGTCGCGATCGGAGCGTCGAGCTGGAAACTCGCTCAGCCCGACCATCCACGACTGAAACATCAGCACGGACCAGATCGCTGCTGTGCCGTCCCGCTCGCCGCGAAGGTGCTGAGCCCAGCGGCGCCGGACGATATTGGCGTCAAAATACCCCGCTTCGCGCATCCGCCGCTCGTCGAGCAGGCTTTCCGCCCAATCGCGCAGCGGCCCACGGAGCCATAGGCCAACGGGGATGCCGAAGCCGATCTTGGGCCGCTCAAACAGTTCGGGCGGCGCTTCGCGGTACAGCAGCTTTCGCAGGATGAGCTTTCCGCGCCCTTCCTTGATCTTCATGCCGATCGGAATCCTGGCTGCGAACTCCGCGACGCGATGGTCCAGGAAAGGAACGCGCGTTTCCAGGCTGACGGCCATCGCCGCACGATCAACCTTGCACAGGAGGTCGTCGGGCAAATAGCTCACCGCATCGCAATACATCATCCGAACTGCGTCGGGCGCGGGCCGGCCGACGTCGAGGTCGAGGCGACCGTAGTCGCCATTTCCGCCAATGACTGGTCCTGCTTCGCCGCTCCATTCGTCCAGGAAGCTCTCGAACACCTCTCCGAAGTCGTCGCTGGCGCCCATGGTCCGCCAGGTCTTCTGAACCTTCAGCCCGAAGAAGGGCGGTCGCTTTCCGCCGGGCAACAGGCGGCCCGCGGCCTCCCACATGCCCGGCGGCACCTTGCCGAACGCCCGGCCGGCGCCGGTGCGCACGGTGCGCGGGACCTTGCTGAACCACGACCAGAGCAGGGCCGTGCCGAAGTAGCGGTTGTATCCGCCGAAGAGCTCGTCACCACCGTCGCCGGACAAGGCGACCGTCACCTGCTCGCGCGCCAGCCGACTGACCAGATGGGTCGGGATCATGGACGAGTCCGCGAACGGCTCGTCGAACATTGCCGGCAGGGACGGGATGACCTGCTGCGCCTCGGCGGCCGTGACGTAATGCTCGGTATGCTGCGTGCCGAGATGCTCTGCGAAGCGCCTGGCGAAGGGCGCCTCGTCAAACTCCCTTTCCTCGAACCCTATCGTGAACGTGCGGATCGGGATGGGCGAATATTTCTGGTAGAGGGCAACGACGGTCGAGGAATCAATGCCGCCCGAGAGGAAAGCACCGACCGGCACGTCGGCCATCGACTGACCGCGAATGGAGGCAGCAAGGACGCGCTCAAGGCCCTCGAGCGCCTCATTTTCGTCCTCGATCGGATCGTCGATGCCGCTCGCAACGGCGTCCCGGTATGACCAATAATGTTCGAGGGTCGCGCCTCCCGGGTTCAAGCCTGTGCTCGGCGGCGCTCGCAGCGGGGTGGCCCAGCTCGCTTCCGGCAGCGTGAGGATCGACGCGGGCTCCAGTTTGTAGATGCCCTCGAAGATCGACAGCGGCGCGGGGATATAGGCCCGGCTCGCGAGCATACGCAGCGCGCTTCGCTCAATCGGAGGGTCGAACCGAGGATGCTGGCGAAGCGCCTTGAGTTCCGATCCGAACAGGAGGTCGCGGCCCGCCCAGCCGAAGTATAGGGGCTTTTCGCCGAAACGATCGCGCGCCAGATAAAGGCAGCGCTCCTTCTTGTCGTAGAGCGAGATGGCGAACATCCCGACCGACCGTTCGAGCGCTCGAGTCACGCCCCACGCTGAGACGGCTTCAAGGAAGACTTCGGTATCCGAATGCCCGCGCCACTCATGCTTGCGATCAGCGTCGAGCTCGGCGCGGAGCTCCATGTGATTGTAGAACTCACCATTGAAGCTCAGCACCCAGCGGCCATCGGTGGAGGTCATCGGCTGGTGCCCCTGGGGGGACAGATCGACGATGGCGAGGCGGCGATGGCCGAGCGCAAGGCGCCCGTCGTCGCTTAACCACACACCCTGGTCGTCGGGGCCACGGTGCGCGAGCGAACGGGCCATCCGCGCGACGAGGTGCGGGTCTACAGGTGCTGCCGACGCAATTCCGGCGATGCCGCACATGGTCTTAAACTGCTCCTGCCTGCGCCGTCACGGACGCTCACCGTCGTCGCCCATGAATTCAGGCATAGTCTCGCTTCCGTCATGCGCGATGCCTTGACGGGCAAGTATCTGCTTAACGGTCATCGCCATGATCTTCAGGTCGAGCATGAAGCTTCGATTGTCGACATACCATATGTCGAGCGCCAGCTTTTCCGGCCAACCGAGCGC
>JAEVYW010000160.1 GCA_023392555.1 Pseudomonadota bacterium
CGTCAGAACCTCGCGCTGGCTTACGGCCTGATGGGCGACTGGACTGCGGCGCGGACCATTGCCGAGCAGGACGTCCCGGGCGACCAGGTCGACGCACGTATCCAGCAGTGGATGGCGCTTGCGAAGCCGGCCCGCGCATCTGACCAGGTTGCGTCGCTGATCGGTATTTCGCCGGCCGCTTCGGATCCGGGCCAGCCGGTGCAGCTCGCACTGGTGAAAACCGATACGCGCGTTGCGCAGGCCGCTCCCGCGGTTCAGCCCGAGATGGCGATGGCCGCCCCGGTCGCTGCGGAGCCGTACGTTGCGCCGGCGGAGCCGATGCGGGCTCCGGTCGAAGCCGCTCCGCCGGTGGCACCAGTCATGATGGCTGCCGCGCCGATGGTTGCGCCGGAAGCGCCGTCCGCTCTGATGGCGTTCGCCTCGCGCGATGCCTTGGCTCCGGCTCCGAAGCCCGCCCCGCGCAAGGCCAGTGCTCCGGCCCGCAAACCGGCAGCTGCCAGCCTCGGCAAGTCGAGCGCCGTCGTGCAGCTCGGCGCCTACAGCTCGCCCGAGCGCGTGAGCGCTGCGTGGGATAAGCTGAAGCTCCGCTATCCGCAGCTTCGCGACCTCTCGCCGATGCGCGCAAAGTTCAATGGCCCGAAGGGCACCGTTTACCGCCTGTCGGTGAAGGGCTTCGCGAGCCAGCAGGCTGCACAGAACAGCTGCAGCGCTCTCAAGAGCCGTGGCGGCAATTGCTTCGTCCGTACTGTCGCGGGCGACGCGCCGGTCCAGATGGCGTCGCGCTAAGCGACCAGTCTCTCGAGGCAGGCCATTCGCGTGGCGACGCCTGCCTCGACCTGAAGCAAAATCAATGAGCGTTCGGGATCGTCGGCGACCTCGCCGGCGATCTCCACGCCTCGGTTCATCGGTCCGGGATGCATGACCACAGCGTTGGGCGCGGCTGAGGCAAGCCGCTCGACGGTCAGTCCATAACGCTGCAGATATTCGCCGGGAGCGTCGTTGAGGTCTTCCTCCAGTCGCTCTCGCTGCACACGAAGCATCATGACCACGTCGGCGCCCTGGATTGCTTCGTCGATCGACAGTGCCGGGAGATCCTCAGGGATCAGCGACGGGGGGCCGCCAAGGCGTACTTCGGCGCCGAGCCGCGGCAGCAACTTGGCGTTCGAACGCGCGACGCGGCTGTGACGAATGTCGCCGCAGATCGCGATCTTCAGCCCCTCGACATGGCCGAAGTGCAAGCGCAACGCGAGCGCATCGAGCAAGGCCTGGGTCGGATGCTCATTGGTGCCGTCGCCTGCGTTGATAACCGGCGCGGTCATTAGCTCGGCGATGCGGGCAGGGGCGCCGTTCTCGCGGTGGCGGATGACCAGGCAGTCGGGCCGCATCGCATCGAGCGTCAACGCTGTGTCCTCCAGCGTCTCGCCCTTCTTCACCGACGAACGCTCAACGGACAGGGAGATTTCGCTGGCACCGAGCCGATGGGCAGCGGTCGCGAACGACATCGCCGTTCGCGTGGAGTTTTCGTAGAAAAGGTTGAAGACGATCTTGCCCTTGAGCGCGTTGCTCGACCGTCCGGCGCGATTTTCGACGAACCAATGCTCGGAACGGTCGAGGATCGAGGCGATGTCGGCTTCGCTGAGGTTGTCGATCGAGGTCAGGTCCACGAGGGTCTCGCCTAATCGGACAATGGCAGATTGGCCAGCGCGTCGATCGCGCCCTGCAGGATGTGCGCTGCGGCAAGCGCGTCGACCTTCTCGGCGCGCTTGGCCCGGCTGACGTCGGCGTCGATCATTGCGCGCTCGACGGCCTGGGTCGACCAGCGCTCGTCCCAGAGCAGTATTGGAAGCTCCAACGGCGCGAGATTGCGGGCAAAGGCGCGGACCGACTGGGTGCGGGGCGAATCGCTTCCGTCCATGTTGAGCGGCAGTCCGACGACGAGGCCCGCGATCTGCTGGGCGGCAATGAACTTGCGGAGCTGCTCAAGATCGGCGGTGAACTTCGTCCGGCGAATCGTCTCGGTGGGACCGGCGAAGCTCCACATGGCGTCGCAAGTGGCGAGGCCGATCGTCTTGGTGCCCACATCTAGACCAGCGAGCTTGCCATGCGCCGCGGCCGCGAAGTCGGCGGGGCTGGCAGTGATCACCGTGCCCGCCACGCCGCCATCCTCCTCGCAGCATCCTGCCGGATGTTCGACCAGAACAAGGCGTAATCGTAGACGTGATAATTGTTGCCGGGCAGCACGTACGGCCCGAGCGCCGGGATTTCTCCGTCGATCAGAAGCAGGCCGTTGTCACAGCGTGCGCCGACTTTGCCCTGCTCGAGGAAGGCGTTTCTGAGGTCCTGCGAGGGGACGAGAGTGCCGAGGTTGGCTTGTGGCCCTGCAGCGCCGTCCTTCGTGCCAGTGAGCGGGTTTACGCAAAGCATGTCCTTGCGCTGGCGCTCGACGCCGTTCGGACCGCGGGAACCCTGCCACGCGTCCATGATCAGATCGGGATTGGCCGGCTGGCCGAAGCTTTGCCAGCTGATCACGCAGTTGGTCTGGTCGGCCGTCTGGCAGGCGGAAAGGCCGGTGGCGGGGAGATCCGCGGTAACCGAGACGGGCCAGCCGACGACGTAAGCCGCGACCAAGCGTCGGGACAACTCGTTGCGCCGGTCTTGCAACAGCCGCAGCAAATGAAGCGAACCCTGGCTGTGCGCGGCGAGAATGATCGGCCCAGCGGTGTTGCTTCTCAGGAATTCGTCGAAGGCACCGAGAACGTCGGAATAAGCGAGATCGAGCGCCTTGTGCGCATCCTCCGTGCGAAGGAGGAAAGCGCCATAGGCGGCCTGGCGATAACGGGGCGCCCAGACCGCTGCGACGTCGTTGAACGCGCTTGCCTGGCTCTGCACAAACAGCAGGGCGCGGAAATCGCTGTCCGACACGCCTGACAACGGGGCGTTCCAGCGGTCGCGTTGCAGATAGGTGGTTGGGTGAATGAAGAAGGCGGCGCCGGGTGGGTCGAAGGTTTCCCGCACCGGTGCACCATTCGGCTTCCAGTCTCCCGGATTGTCGGGGTTCTGCAGTCCGGGACGCGCAATCCAGCTCGCATCGGATTTGTAGTCCGGGCCGCTCTGCGCCGCCGGGGCCTGGAAATGCCCTTGGGGGATCGCCTGCTTGATCAGGACCTGCTGACCATATTGGAAAATCAGGAAGGCCGCGCCGACAGCGAGCAGGACCAGCCAGAAGATGATCGCGAGGAAGCGGCGGGCGCACATTGGCGGCGGCGTCTATTGGGCGGCGCGGCATCAGGCAACCGTAGCCGCCGCTTGCCGCCTTATTGCCTCGCGGCTATCGCGCCCGCGATGTCCGTAACGAACGCAGATGTGCGCCATATCGCGAAGCTCGCCCGCCTCGCGATGAGCGATAGTGAGATCGAGGCGATGGTGCCCGAGCTCAACTCCATTCTCGGCTGGGTCGAACAGCTGGGCGAGGTCGACACCGATGGCGTCGATCCGCTCACCGCCGTGATCCCGAACAAGCTCCGCCTGCGCGATGACGCGGTCACCGACGGCAATTGCCGCGACGAGGTGCTCGCCAATGCGCCGGTTGCCGAACATGGCTTTTTCGCCGTGCCGAAGGTGATCGAATAGTGAGCGAGCTGACCAGCCTTACGATCGCGCAGCTTCGCGACGGTTTCCGCTCGGGCGAGTTCACTGCGCGCGAGATTGCCGAGCAGTACAATAGCGCCGTCTCCGGCGCGCGTGCGCTGAACGCCTACACCGTCGAGACACCGGAAGACGCGCTCGCTGCTGCGGATGCGGCTGACAAGGCGCGCGGTTCGGGCGATCTCGGCTCGCTCGCAGGCGTTCCGCTCGGCATCAAGGACCTCTTCGCAACCCGCGGCGTGGACACGACGTCTGGCAGCAAGATCCTCGGCGGGTTCAAGCCGCCGTACGAGAGCACGGTGACCGCGAACCTGCGAAAGGCGGGGGCGGGGATGCTTGGCAAGCTCAATATGGACGAGTTCGCCATGGGCTCGTCGAACGAAACCAGCGCCTATGGCCCCGTGATCAGCCCGTGGAAGCGGTCCGACGGCGGCAATGCGGCGCTGACCCCTGGCGGATCGTCGGGCGGATCGGCCGCAGCGGTTGCGGCGGGGATCGCTCCTGCGGTCACCGGTACCGACACGGGTGGTTCGATCCGCCAGCCGGCGGCCTTCACCGGCATTTGCGGGATCAAGCCGACCTATGGGCGTTGCTCACGCTGGGGCATCGTTTCCTTCGCAAGCTCCCTTGACCAGGCCGGGCCAATGGCCCGCGACGTTCGCGACTGCGCGATCATGCTGGAAGCGATGGCGGGCTTCGATCCGAAGGATTCGACGTCGCTCGACCTTCCGGTGCCGAACTGGGAAGCGAGCCTTTCGAGCGACCTTCGCGGCAAGCGCATCGGCATTCCGAAGGAATATCGGATCGACGGCGTCCCGGACGAGATCAACGCTCTCTGGGACCGCGGCATCGAATGGCTGAAGGACGCCGGCGCTGAGCCCGTCGAGATCAGCCTGCCGCACACCAAATACGCGCTGCCGACCTACTACATTATCGCTCCGGCAGAGGCCTCGTCGAACCTCGCTCGCTACGACGGCGTTCGCTACGGTCTGCGTGAGGCGCCAGAGGGCGGCAATCTTGACGCCATGTATTCCGCGACGCGCTCGGCTGGTTTCGGTGCGGAGGTGAAGCGCCGGATCATGATCGGTACCTATGTGCTGTCGGCCGGCTTCTATGACGCTTACTTCACCAAGGCGCAGAAGGTGCGGACGTTGATCAAGCAGGACTTCGCGCGGGCCTTCGAGCAGTGCGACCTGATCCTGACGCCGACCGCGCCGTCTGCGGCCTTCGGCATCGGCGAGACGACCGATCCGCTGGCGATGTACCTTAACGACGTCTTCGCGGTCCCCGCGAGCCTCGCCGGCCTTCCGGCGATGAGCGTCCCGGGTGGGCTCGACAAGCAGGGCCTGCCGCTCGGGCTTCACCTGATCGGCAATGAGCTGGACGAGCAGGGCGTGCTGAATGCGGGCCTCGCGATCGAAGAACGTGCTGCCTTCACCGCCAAGCCGACGAGGTGGTGGTGAGCGGCTATGGCGATCAGCTCGACTGGCGCAGTCCTGGCTGGGCCATGCGCGAACTCGGCGAATATTATCTGCAACTCGGTTGGACTCGATCGGCAGAAGATCTGTTCAACCTATGGTTCCGCCGCGAAATTTACGTCGGCAAATATTATCCAGAGCTCCTGAATGGCTGATTCAACCGCACCTTTCCGCATCAAGGGCGAGACCGGCGACTGGGAAGTCGTCGTCGGCCTGGAAGTCCACGCGCAGATCACGGCGACGGCTTCGAAGCTCTTCTCCGGCGCTGCGACCGCGTTCGGCGCTGAGCCGAACACGCAGGTGTCGCTGATCGACGCGGCGATGCCCGGCATGCTTCCGGTGCCCAACCGCGAGTGCATTCGCCAGGCGGTGCGCACGGGCATGGCGCTCGAGGCGAAGATCAATCGCTGGAGCCGCTTCGATCGGAAGAACTATTTCTACGCCGACCTTCCCCAGGGCTATCAGATCAGCCAGCTGTTCCATCCGCTGGTGGGCGAGGGCGAGATCGAGATCCTTCTCGACGAGAAGGACGAGAGCAGCGCGAAGCGCGTCGGCATCGAGCGCATCCACGTCGAACAGGACGCGGGCAAGCTGATGCACGATCAGCATCCGACGATGAGCTACGTCGACCTCAATCGCGCGGGCGTCGCGCTGATGGAGATCGTGTCGCGGCCGGACATGCGTTCGCCAGCGGAAGCAGGGGCTTACCTGCGCAAGCTGCGAGCGATCCTGCGCTACGTCGGCTCATGCGATGGCAACATGGAAGAAGGCTCGATGCGCGCTGACGTCAACGTCAGCGTGCGAAAGCCGGGCGAGGAGTTCGGCACTCGAACCGAAACGAAGAACGTCAATTCCGTGCGCTTCGTCATGGCGGTGATCGAGCATGAAGCGCGCCGCCAGGTCGAGCTGATCGAAGAAGGCGGCACCGTCGTCCAGGAAACGCGGCTTTACGACCCGGACAAGAACGTCACGCGGACGCTCCGGACCAAGGAAGACGCGCACGATTATCGTTACTTCCCCGATCCGGACCTTCTGCCGCTGGAACTCGACGATGCGTTCATCGACGAATGCGCGAGCAGCCTGCCCGAACTGCCAGACGCAAA
>JAEVYW010000176.1 GCA_023392555.1 Pseudomonadota bacterium
GCTTTCCTCGCGGATGGCTACGAAGTCAGCGGCTGCGACAATATGATCGGCGGCTATCTCGACAACGTCCCGCCAGAGGTGGAATTCCATCAAAGCGACTGCAACGATTTCGAGAAGATGAAGGAATATCTTCGCGGGGTCGACATCGTCTACCACTGCGCGGCGACCGCCTACGAAGGGCTGTCGGTCTTCTCTCCGCACATGGTCACGCAGCACATTGTGACCGCGTCCACCGGCATCATTTCGGCGGCGATTGCGAACAAGGTGCGGCGCTTTGTCATGTGCTCGTCGATGGCGCGCTACGGCACCAACCAGGTGCCCTTCACCGAAGACATGGTTCCCAAGCCGCAGGACCCTTACGGCATCGGCAAATATATGTCGGAACTGATGCTCCAGAATCTTGCCGAAGTGCACGGCATGGAATGGGTGATCGCCGTCCCGCACAACATCGTCGGCCCGCGCCAGAAGTATGACGATCCGTACCGCAACGTCGCCAGCATCTTCATCAACATGATGCTGCAGGGCCGTCAGCCGTACATCTACGGCGATGGTAACCAGATGCGCTGCTTCAGCTTCGTGTCCGACGACATCGAGCCGCTGAAGCGCATGGCGACCAGCCCGGACGTGGTCGGCGAAGTCATCAACATCGGACCGGACGACGAGTTTGTAACGATCAACGAGCTTGCGGTGACGATCGCCAAGCTGCTGAACTTCGACCTCGACATCAACTACACGCGGGGCCGTCCGCAGGAAGTGTTGCTCGCGAATTGCTCGGCCGAGAAGGCCAAGCGCCTGCTGGGCTTCGAGCCGAAGGTGAAGCTCGAAGAGGGTCTTCAGCAGATGATCGACTGGATCAAGGCGCGCGGCGTACGGCCCTTCATCTATCACCTCGACATCGAAATCCTGAATGACAAGACGCCGGAGACATGGTCGAAGCGGCTGTTTTGAATCCGGAAGCTTCGGATCGGCCCCTTCGAGTCCTGGTCTTGACGATCAAGCCCAAGGGGCTGTCGCCAGGTCAAAGGTTCCGGCTGGAGCAATGGGCAGGGCCGCTCGCCGCGAGGCACGATGTCACGATGGATTTCGTGCCGTTCGAGTCTTCGGAACTGACGAGCCTCTTGTATCGGCAGGGACATACCGGCCGTAAGGTCTATCGGGTAGCGCGCGACTTTGTCCGTAGAGCTTCGGCCGTCCTGCGCGCGCGGCGCTACGACGCTGTCATCGTCTATCGCGAAGCGGCGCTGATCGGGCCCGCATTCTACGAGCGCCTGCTCGCCCGCTCAGGCGTTCCAATGTTTTTCGACTTCGATGATGCGATCTGGTCGCCTGCGCAGGACGCAGGATCCGTGAACGGCGTCTTCTCCAAATTGCACTTCTGGGGGAAAACCTCGACCACCTGCCGCATCGCGACCGGCGTGATCGCCGGCAACAGCTATCTCGCCGACTATGCCAGACGGCGAAACGACAATGTCGCGATTATCCCGACGACGATCGACCTGGACGATTATCCGGTCCAGCCCGAGCCTGCCGCGGATGAGCCCTTCATCGTCGGCTGGACGGGGTCGCTAAGCACCCTGCAGCATTTCGAATTTGCGCGAGGAGCCCTCGAGGGGCTGGCGCGGCAGCGCAAGGTGCAGGTCAAAGTCATCTGCAACGAACCACCGGCGCGGCCGATCGAAGGCGCGGAGAACGTATTCATCCGCTGGAGCGAGGACCGGGAAGCGGAAAATGTCGGCGCGTGCCACGTCGGCATCATGCCCTTGCCGGACAATCCGTACACGCGGGGCAAGTGCGGGCTGAAAGCCATCCAGTTCATGGCGACGGGCAGGCCGGTAGTCATCGCTCCCGTGGGAATGAATAAGGATCTTATCGTTCATGGCGTGAACGGCTTCCTGGCGAGCACGGAAGACCAGTGGGTCGAGCAGCTGAACGCCTTGGCTGAGTCGCCCGCGCTTCGTGCCCGTATTGGTGCAGCGGGCCGCAAGACGGTCGAGGCCGGATATTCGGCCGAGGTCGGGGCGGAGAGGCTCGCGGCGGCGCTCCGCGAGAGGGTCAGGGCGAGATGATGCCCTGCGACGCTTGGCCTGCCGTTCGCTTGCCCACCTACCTGACGGCGCGTAGGCTGCGGATGTTCGGAGCGACCTGATGGCGATTATCGACGACGCTCTCGCAGAGCTGGTAGGCGTGTTCCGCGCGAACCCCGACAAGCTTGAGGCGATGAGGGCCACCGCGCCAATCCTCGAGCAGATCAGTCGTGAGCCGAGGTTCCTGACCGCCGCTCTCGAACGCTACATCCGAACTCCCGGCTCGCTCGACCAAGGCAACTATCCGGTCGTGGGGATCGAGCTGGCGCTGACGCCCTGGTTCGGCCTGACCATGAATTGCTGGATCCCGCATCCGGACCGCGTGACGAACCTATCGACCAAGGCGATCCATCATCACGGTCCGCTGCTTCTCAACACCGTCACGATCTTCGGACCAGGCTACGAGCACTGGATGTTCACGGCGCCGGAGGCTGTGGATGGCGCCAGCCAGCTTTACCGGATGGACCTGATCGAAGCGGCGCCGCACCCCAAGCATCACGTGGCGTTCGTGGGCGCGAACATCCCGCACACACCGTTTTTCCCGCCGGATCTCACCGTCACGCTGGCCTTCTTCAGCAACAACAAGCCTGCGTCCTTGATCGATCGGGTGAAGCGGTTTCCCGGCGTTCGCGGCAATGAGGCCAAGCTCCGCAGCGCGGCGGTCAAGCTTGGGCTGCTCAAGGCGCTCGATCTCAAAGTCCCGGATTTCTACGATTTCTACCCGGCGCCAGACGGTTTCCGGGTCATGCCTGAGCGCGAGGAACTTCAGCGCGGGCCGAACGCGGACCATGTGGCGAGCCTGTTTCATACCATCCA
>JAEVYW010000192.1 GCA_023392555.1 Pseudomonadota bacterium
GCAGAAGGCGCAGGCCGGCACGGTCGATCGTGAAAAGCTCTACGGTGTGGACGAGGCACTCGCTATCGTGAAGCAGAACGCGACGTCCAAGTTCGACGAGACCGTCGAAGTCGCCCTCAACCTCGGCGTCGATCCGCGCCACGCCGACCAGATGGTCCGCGGCGTGGTCAACCTGCCGAAGGGCACGGGCAAGTCCGTCCGCGTTGCCGTTTTCGCCAAGGGCGCGAAGGCGGACGAGGCGACTGCTGCCGGCGCCGACAAGGTCGGTGCAGACGACCTGCTCGAAGAGATGCAGGGCGGCAAGGTCGATTATGACCGCGTGATCGCTACGCCGGACATGATGGGCGTCGTCGGCCGTCTCGGTAAGGTCCTGGGTCCGAAGGGCCTGATGCCGAACCCGAAGCTCGGCACCGTCACGATGGACGTGACCAAGGCCGTGACCGACGCCAAGTCGGGCCAGGTCGAGTTCCGCGTCGAGAAGGCGGGCATCATCCACGCCGGCATCGGCAAGGCGAGCTTTGCCGCGGAAGACCTCAAGGCGAACTTCGACGCCTTCGTCGACGCGATCGTCACGGCGAAGCCGCCGGGCGCCAAGGGCAAGTACGTCAAGAAGATCGCAGTCAGCTCGACCATGGGTCCGGGCCTGAAGATCGACAACACGGAAGTCGCGGGCGCCTAAGCCCGCCGCAGGTTACCGCTGGAGCGCCATCGTGATGAGCGCTCCAGCGGCAATCGCTACCCCATATGGGATACCCCCGCGGCGCTTGAGCACGACTGCTCGCTGCCGCGTTTCCTCAGACCAGTTGAAGCTCCGCAGCGCGATGATCAGAAGCGCCAGGACGCCGCCTGACAACGCGACGGCCATCAGCAATTTCGGTGCCGCCGACAGGTTGAACCAGGCGAACGTCGCGGCCAGCAGCTTGACGTCGCCGCCGCCCAGGATGCCGCGACCGAAGAGCGGCGTTCCCACGACCAGCGCGGCGACCAGCAAGGCCACATTCTGCCACATGCGCGGCTCGATCCCGAGGACGAAGGCCGTCACGATCGCGGCGAGAAGCACCAGCGCGACCGTTATGTTGGAGATGCGCAGACGGATTGCGTCCTCAACCGCGGCAGCAGTGAGCGGAAGAGCGAAAACAAGCGCCAGCCACTGCGGCGCGAACCAGGCCAGATTCACTTCGAGCGTTCCACCATCGCAAGATTGTTGGCTGCGCGCTCGAACCACTGGCTGCGCGCCTCGATCGCCTGCGCGAACGCAGCCACGGCCTTCTTCGTATTGCCCTGCAGACCGGCGATCACGCCCGCATCATTGAGGCGCGACGCCCAGTCGCTTTCGCTCTCACCCTCACGGCGTTGGGGCAAGCCTTCCTCAACAGCAGCGCGTGCCAGTTCGAGGTTGTTGGCGATGCGCTCGGACTTGGGATTGAGCGCTGCAGCCTGTCCCAGAGAGGTCAGGGCTTGGGCCCACCGCCCGCGAACGAGGTAGGACCATCCTTGATTGTTGAGGAGCTCGGCCTCTGCGGGCGCGAGGGCCAAAGCATGGGCATAGCAGTCATCGGCCTTGTCCCAGTCGCGGGCGAGATCGGCGGCGACAGCACGTGCATCCCAAGCGCGCCAGCTGGCCTTCGGGAATGACGTTGCCTTGTCCAGCAACCGCGTACCCTGATCGAGATCGCGAAGCTTGAGGGCCGCGATACCCGCTCGTTCGTACGTACGCGCATCGGAGACGCCGCTGGCGAGAAGGACCTGGTAACGCGGAAGTGCGCCCTTGAAGTCTCCCGTCGCGAAGGCCACGTCGGCTAGCAGGCGATCGATCGCGATGCCTTGGGCGCCGGCCTTCACCGCCGCACCGATCATCAGTCGCGCCTGTTCCACGCGGCCGGCCTCAAGCGCGATTGAAGCTTCCGTAAGCGACTGATCGACCGTCGGCTCCGCCGCTGCCAACGAGGCCGCCGCGAGCAGCGCAAATATCATCCACGCACCTGGCGCAACGCAGGATGACGCGCGGCGTCACGGCCTAGCAACACAGTGATTTGCGATCCGGAAGCACGTTGCTGGATGGCAAAGCCGAACTGTGAGGAGAGGGTTTGAGCCAAGGCGCGCTTGCCGGCCGGATAGAGTATGACGCTCTGTGCGCGCGTTCTATCCGCATCGCCGATCCCCAGCCCGTTCCAACCGCGCGCGACGAGCCACGACCGAGTTCGCGCGGCAAGCCTATTGACCCGTGCGGCGTTGAGCAGGCGCACCTGCACGGGAACAGTCGAGGCCTCACGAAGCGGGATGAACCGCACCGTGGCGCTCCGCGCGGTCCGCGCGACCGTTGTGGGACGCCAGATTGGTGCCGGTGCACTGATCAGCGCGATTTCGCCCATCGAAAGGCGTTCGAGGTGTGGACCTTTCGCGGGCAGGCTCGGCGGCTCAATTGTCGCCGATTGCGCCGCGAAGGTCATTGGCTCGACATTGACGGTGCCGGTCGAACGGGCCCTAGGCAGCTTCACCGTCAAGGTACTGGCAGCGACGGGCTTCGTTTCCGTGAGCGCAGGCCGGGCAACGACAGCCTCCGCCATCGCAATTGCCGGAGCGGCGACAGCGACGGGCGCGACAACCTGCACCGACTTGAGAACCGCGATCGCGTTCGTGACCGGAACGGCTGCAGGAAGCGGGGCCGCCGCGGCCACGACAAGGGCCGGTGCCGGCCTCGGAGCCGGTGCGGCTGCAACGACGCGAGGAGCCGGCGCCGCGTCTGCGGCTGGCGCCGGAGCAACGAGACGGACGAGTTCTGCCTCGGGTGTCTCAATCGGCTTGTCCTGCGCAGCTGCAAGCGCCTGCACCTTGGCAGAGGCCGCACGCAGCGCAATTTCCTGGCGGATCTTGCCGGCGCCATCGCGGTCGCCCTGCTGATCGAGCGAGGAGGCGAGCGCACCAAGCAGCTCGAGGTTTGCAGGAGCGATCGCCAGCGCTGCTTCATAGTTGCGCCGCGAGAGATCGTATCGACCCATTCGGTCGTAGCAATCCGCCATACCCGCAAGTGCAGCGACGCTGTTCGGATCCTCCCGCCAAGCCTTGCGGAAGCCCTCCAGTGCCAGGGCGACATTGCCAATTGCCAATTGGCCGCGGGCCTCAGCGACCCGGAAGGAGACCGGATGCTCGCCGGGAGTAAGCGCTGTCGGTGTCGATCTGATCTCAAGCTTGCCGGACTCGCCGCCGCACGCGCCAACCGCGAGTACCGCCGCCGAAACCAGGAATTTGCCCCCCGTATCCATTCTAGCCTCCCCCGCTCATTGCTGGGATCATTGTACGGACAACGCGAATAACAGCCGGCAGCATCAGAACGCCGATCATC
>JAEVYW010000233.1 GCA_023392555.1 Pseudomonadota bacterium
GTCGAACAGGCCGGCGGAAGAGGAGAAGTCGAAGCTCCAGCGCTGGAGCATCAGCATGTTTTCAAAGAAGGACTGGCCGGCGGAGCGCTCGTGCTCAGCAAGCTCGTCGACCGACAAGTCTGGAAGAAGCGGCGACTTCAGCTCGGGCGGAAGCTCCATTTCCCGATTTAAGCATTTTTGTACCGCGGGTGGAAGGGCGGCTCTATTCGCAGGGCGAAGGAACGCTCCGAACGCCGCGCTTGGCCAGTGCAATCGCAGTTAATACAATATGAAAAGGCGTTCTGATTCGGAGCGGTGTTGTCGCGCGCCATTCTCATGGCGGAATCAGCTATGCTTCGAGTGAGATCTCCCGGGGTATTGGAGAGCAGGCGGACTATCGGCGTAAAGGGGTAAGGCTTGACGGCGTTGGACGTCTTCATCTCGTACAGCCGCGAAGACCGGAGCCACGCCCGGCGCTTCGCCGAGCGGTTCACGGAGGAAGGGCTCGCCGTCTGGTGGGATGCCGCCTTGCACTCCGGGGAGACGTTCGACGAAGTCATCGAAACCGCGCTGAAGACTGCGAAGGCCGTGGTCGTCCTATGGTCCCCGCGTTCCGTCTCGTCGCGCTGGGTCCGCGCCGAAGCCACTCTTGCCGACCGCCAGAACAAACTTGTGCCGGTGACGATCGAGCCGTGCGACCGTCCGATCATCTTCGAACTCACCCATACGTCGGACCTGTCCCACTGGGATGGTTCGACGACCGATCCGGCCTGGCGAACCCTGATCAAGGACGTCGATCGGCTGGTCAGCCGCAGCGCGGGCGCCGCGGCCAAGCCCGCCACCGCGGCTCGTGCGCCGATGGCGCCGAGTGCATCCACCATTCAACCCGCTGTCAGTCGCGCGCCCGTCCAGCCGGAGCCACGGCCCATTCCACGCAAGCTCGATAATGCCGCTTTCTCGCGCAATCCCTGGTCCAACGGCCGGCAAACGAACGGCCATGGAGACGATGACGACGACACAAGCGACCGGACGCAAATCTACACAAGGTCCGACGGGTTCATCGACGACGAGCAGCTTCACTGCTTGGAACTGACGATCGGTGACCGGCTCGAGAAGCGCTATGTGGTCACCGACAACGGCCTGAAGATCGGCCGCGCGGCTCCGGCCGACATCATCCTCGCGGACTCGCGCGTCTCGCGTTCGCATTGCCAGATCGATCTCGCCGACGATGAGCTCCGGGTCCTCGATCTCAACTCCACCAATGGGACTTTCGTCGACGACGAGCGCGTCATGGGCACGAAGTCGCTCCCCGTCGGGTCGACCCTCAAGGTCGGCAACGTGTCCTTCAAGCATGAAGTGCGAACGCGCGCTGAAGTCTGACCTCGCGTCGATACCGCTTCTGGCGGCCGCGTCGTGAACCGGCGCGAGACGCTCATTGCCGAACTCGATGCCGAGCAGGGACTCGGCCGCCATCCACCCCGCCCGAGGCTGGCGCTCAACGTCGGCATCACCGGTCATCGCGCATCGAACCTGCCATCTGGCGCGCTCGACGCACTGCGACCCACCGTCGACAAGGTGTTCCGCGATCTGCGTGAAGCAGCGCAACGCCTGTACGCGGCGTCGGACGACCTTTTCTCGACCGACCCGCCGATCTTGAGGCTTCACACGCCGCTTGCGACGGGCGCCGACCAGCTCGCCGCCGACAGCGCGCGAGAGAGCGGCTACTCGGTCCGCGCGCTCCTGCCCTTCGCGCCCGACGTCTATCGCAACGACTTCGCCGAAGGAGCCGAACGCGACGAGTTCTCGGATCAACTCGAGCGCGCCGACGCCTTTTTCGCATTGCCGTGCGATCGATCGGACGGCGACGGCGCCTATGTCCAAGTGGGCAAAGCCGTAATCGCCGCGTCTGACATATTGGTCGCCATTTGGGACGGCGGGACCGGCAACGGTCCCGGAGGTACCGCGCACGTGGTCGAACTGGCCCTCCGCGCCGGCGTTCCCGTTATCCACGTCGAAATCGAGATGCCGTCCGCACGGGTCATTCATCCACGGCTACTGGTCGGCCTCGACATGCTCGACGGGGACGCCTTGCCGCTAGCGGGGCCAGACGATTATTACGGGCTCCTCCGCGACACCCTCGCGCCGCATACGGCGATCGAACGAGAGCATATCGCGGAATTCTTCAACGAGCGCGAGAAGCGTACGAACCTGCGCATCGAATATCCGCTTCTGCTCGCCTTGCTCGGGGTGAAGGGACTTCCGCGTCGAGTGTGGCGGCAAAGCTCGATCGCCGAAGACGTCCGCCAGGACTGGAGCAACGTTCACGGCGTTTATCCGCGAGACGCCAAATGGCCGCTTGCGCGATCCTACGGATGGGCGAACTTCCTTGCCATCCGATACGCCCAGCTGTTCCGAAGCGGGCACGTCACGAATTATTTCCTGTCCACGTTCGCCGTCATTCTCGCACTGTTCGGGCTGATCGCCCCGGGAGCGAAGCTCTACCTCGTGCTGGCGGAGCTCGGGACGATCGCTCTGCTCTTCTACAACACGCAGTCGGGGACGCGGGGCGACTGGCACCGCCGCTGGCTGCAGTACCGGCACCTCGCCGAGTCCCTTCGGCCGCTGATCTACCTGAAGCAGACCGGGCTCATCAGCACGCCGTTCCGAAGCGATATCGTCCGCGGCCCGATGAACCGCGAGGCCGGCGCCGACTGGACTCGGTGGTATGCGGCCGCAATCTGGCGCGAGATGGACAGCCCGCGGGGCATCACCAGCCTCTCCTCGATCCGAAGCCTCGCCAGCGATGTTCTGACGGAGCAGATCAACCTCCAGGCCGCCTACCACCACGCTAATGCCGAGCGCATGCACAAGCTCGACCATCGGCTGCACGAGGTCGGCAACTTCCTGATGGGTGCAGTCATCGCGGCCTGCGTCCTCTACGTCGGAGGCTACGTGCTGATGCATTCGACGATGAAGCCGCTGGCTCCCATTTTCATCTTCGTCACCGCGGGCTTCCCAGCCGTAGGCGCCGCAGTGTTCGGAATGCGCGGCCACGGCGAGCATCTGCTGGCGGCAAGCCGCTCGGCAAAGACCGCACATGCCCTGGAAGCGAATGCCGCCCGCCTGAAGCGCGTCACCAGGCAAGACCTGCTCGCCGCCGAGCTTGAGACGACGGCCGCGATCATGCTCGCCGACCTCAACGAATGGACGATGGCCTATAGCGAGCGCGCGTTGGAGATCCCGGCTTAGGCTTAGCGAGACGCCGCGGTCGATTGCCGGACGAGAAACTGCACATAAGCGCGGGTTTGCTTGGCCTGCGCAATCAGACGGTCCGCATCGCGATCGGAAGAGACGCCCCTCCCCGCGGCTTTTACCTGCGCAAGGCTCGCATCATAGGTCTTGGCCAGCGCGGCATTCGCCCGAAGCGCCTGGGTGTTCTGAGGTGTCGATCCCGAGCCGCGCCCCATGCGCATGACGGACTTGGCCATGCTCCGCCCATCATCGACGATCGAGTTGAGCTGGCCAATCTTGCCGGGCGACAATGTCGTTGCCGATGATGCGACCGCGGTCGTCGCCGCGGTCCGTGCCGTTGGAGCAGCAGTCGTCCGCGTCGGAGTGACCGTACGCGTCTGAACGGGCGCGACAACGACCGTCTTGACCTGTGCCGTCTGCACCGGCGCCTCGACAATGGCCGTTTGCTGCTTGTTGTAGGCGACGAGCGAAGCCGAGGTGAAGTTCTGCGACTGAGAAAGAGCCATGCGCGCATATTCGATCGCCTGCGTAGGCGAGGTCGCCTTGGTGGCGGCGTCCACCGCCGACTTCAGTTGGCTGTAAGACGTGCGCAGATCGCCGGCGACCTGCTGCTGGTCTGCCGATGGAGCTCGACCTCCCCCATTCGGATTGGCCCACGGCACAGCGGCGGACAGGCGTTGGGCTTTGGCCTCAACATCCTTGAGCAAGGCCGTGGCGAACTCCCCGGTCGCGCGCGTGGCAAGCTGGCGCATCTCATCTTCGCGCGCCGCCACGGCCTGCTGTGATGCGGGATCGTTCGGAAGGCCCTGGAGCGCCTGATACTGCTGCGCGAGCTGGTCGCTCGCCGCGGTCAATCCGCTGATCGCGGACATCGATATGCCGGCCTTGGTCGCGTCGTCTGCAAGCGCCTTCGTCGCGGGCGCAAGCTGGGAGACGCCGGCAAGCCCCGCGGAAACGCCCGAAGCAGAGGCTTCGGTCGCTGGAAGTGCATCCGACGGGTTCGACCCGCCGCCGCCGAACAGCGCCCAGGCACCCGCGCCTGCCGCGATCACCACCGCTGCCGCACCTGCAAGCAATGCCGGAGACGGCGACTTGCGCTCGGTCTTCACCGCATCGTGCTTGGGCGTGGCCTTCTTCGGCTCGGCGGCCTTTTTCGCGACCGGCTCCTCGCCAGCAACTTCGGGCTCGGGCACGGGCTCGGCCGCGATCTCAGGCTCGGCTGCCAATGCAGCAGCTCCCACTCCTGCGGCCGCGGCGGCAACGGTGGCGCGAGTGACCTTCTTCTTGGCCCCGGTCTCCTGGCCGGCACCCTTGAATATGGCTTTGTCCGGATGGTCCGGAACCTGAGTCTCGACGCTGTCGCCATCCGCAAAGACCGGCGGAGCAACAGGCACGATCGAGTCGCTCTTCAACTCATGCGTGAAGACGCGCGTCGCGTCGTCGTCCTCGGCCATCGCCGGAGTCTTCGACTTGCCGACATTCTTGCCGAACATCTCGAGCCAGGCGGAAATAGAC
>JAEVYW010000241.1 GCA_023392555.1 Pseudomonadota bacterium
AGCGCCATCCGGGCGAGCGCCGCATGACGCGTCGCGCAGCCGTCATCGGATCGGGCTTCGGCGGCCTGGCGCTGGCCATTCGCCTGCAGTCTGCGGGCATCGACACGACCGTCATCGAGGCGCGGGATCGGCCCGGCGGCCGCGCTTATTATTGGGAGAAGCAGGGCCACATCTTTGACGCGGGGCCGACGGTGATAACGGACCCGGCCTGCCTGAGAGAATTGTGGGAGCTGACCGGCGCCGACATGGCCCGCGACGTGGAGCTGATCCCGGTTTCACCCTTCTACCGCCTGTCGTGGCCGGACGGGACCAGCTTCGATTACGTCAACGACGACAAGCAGCTGACGCGGCAGATCGCAGCACTCGAGCCGGCGGACGTCGAGGGATACCGGCGCTTCCTCCGCTATTCCGAAGGCGTCTTCGTTGAAGGCTATGAGAAGCTTGGCGCGGTGCCGTTCCTCGACTTCAAGTCGATGCTGAAGGCTGCGCCGCAGCTTGCGCGGTATCAGGCCTGGCGGTCGGTCTATTCGGTCGTGTCGAAGTTCGTTCGCAACGAGAAATTGCGGCAGGCTTTGTCGTTTCACACGCTGCTGGTCGGCGGCAATCCGATGACGACCAGCGCGATCTACGCGCTCATTCACAAACTCGAACGGGACGGCGGCGTCTGGTTCGCGAAGGGGGGCACCAACCGGCTCGTCAGCGGCATGGTCCAGCATTTCGAACGCCTCGGCGGTGAGGTGCGCCTCGACGACCCGGTCGCCGAGATCGCGACGAGCGGCGACCGCGCAACCGCCGTCCGGACACAAAGCGGCTGGAGCGGTACGTTCGACGCCGTTGCATCCAACGCCGACGTCGTGCGCACTTATGAAATGCTAGCGCACCCGAAGGCAGAGCGCAGCACGGCGCGGCTCAAGCGCAAGCGCTTCTCGCCGTCGCTGTTCGTCGTTCACTTCTCGACCGAGGGTGCGTGGCCAGACGTTCCGCACCACAGTATCCTCTTCGGGCCGCGATACGCCGGGCTGCTCAAGGAGATCTACGGCGAGAAAGGCCTGCCTCATGATCCATCGATCTACCTTCACCATCCGAGCGCGACCGATGCGTCGATGGCGCCCGCAGGACGGTCTACATTCTATGCGCTCGCTCCGGTTCCCCATCTCGGTCACGCAAAGGTCGATTGGGACCAGCAGGGGCCGGTCTATGCGCGACGGCTGCTCGAAATCCTCGAGCAGCGGATGCTTCCCGGCCTTGGCGGGCGGCTCGGCGAGGTCTTTCATTTCGGTCCGGCCGACTTCGATCAGGAGCTCAATTCGCACCTCGGCTCGGCCTTCAGCCTGGAACCGGTCTTGACGCAGAGCGCCTACTTCAGGGTCCACAACCGCGACGACGTCGTCCGCAACCTCTACTTCGTCGGGGCCGGGACCCATCCGGGCGCGGGCATCCCGGGCGTTGTCGGCAGCGCGAAGGCAACAGCGGGCCTGATGATCGCGGACCTTGCCCAATGACTCGCGAAGAGATCGTGGCCGGCGCCCGCGACGCCATCCAGGCGGGATCGAAGTCGTTCCGTGCGGCAAGCCGCCTGTTCGACCGCGAGACGCGCGAAAGAGCCTGGCTGCTTTATTGCTGGTGCAGGCATTGCGACGATGTCTGCGACGGCCAAACCTACGGCGTCGCCGGCGGGATCAGGGGCAATGTGTCCGTGCTGCGCGCGAAGACGCGCGCCGCCATCCGAGGCACGCCTTCACCCGAGTTGCCGTTCCAGGCGCTGTCCCTGCTGCTGTCCGAATGCCCGATCCCGGAGCGCTTGCTTGAGGATCATATCCGCGGTTTCGCTCTCGACGAGGCAGGCTGGCAGCCGGTCACCGAAGAGGATCTTGCGCTCTACTGCTACTACGTCGCCGGCGCCGTCGGGTGCATGATGGCGATCGTGATGGGCGTTCCCGCGGACGACGAGGAGACGCTTGAGCGAGCGGCCGACCTCGGCATCGCCTTCCAGCTGTCGAACATCGCCCGCGATATCCGCGAGGATCTCGAGGCCGGGCGCTGCTATTTGCCGGCAGAGTGGATGACGGAATTCGGCGTCACACCTGAGACGCTGTTCGACCCGTCCAGTGAGACCGCGCTGACCGCCATTGCCGAGCGGCTGGTCGACAGCGTCGAAGTCTATGAAGCCAGCGCCCGGCTCGGCGTGGACAAATTATCATTCCGCTCAAGGCTCGCAGTGCTGTCAGCCTTGCGCATCTATGGAGCGATAGGACGCCGCGTCGGACAGTTGGGCAAGGCGGCATGGGACGAGCGCGTCACCGTCGGCAAGATGCAGAAGCTAGCCTACGTCGTTCCTAGCTTCGCTGAAGCGGTTGTGGCGCGACGGTCCTGAACTCGCCCAGCCCGCGGTCGGTGCCGCACAGGCGGTCCCAGAAGCGAAAGTAGAGCCCGAAATTGCAAAGGTGCTTCTCGTGGTGCCGCTGATGATGGCTCGCGGTGATCAGCCACTGCCCGGCAGGCCCGCGCACCAGCCAGTTCGGAAACAGCTCCCAGCCCATGTGATTGGTGACGCCCATGATCGTCATGATCAGAAGGACAGTCAGAAGCGCGCCGTAGTGAATCGGAATCAGCAGCACGAGCGCCGGGACGAGGACCGCGCCCGTCACCGACTCCCACGGATGGAAGCTCATTGCGGTCCATGCGGTTGGGTTGCGGCTCGCGTGGTGCACCGCATGCATTCGCTTGAAGATGCGTGGCCGGTGCATCAACCGGTGGGTCCAGTAGAACCAGCTGTCGTGCAGCAGCAGAAAGACGACGACTGAGGCGGGCAGCCACCACAAGGGGTAGTCGGCCACGTCCGAGTAAACCTTCGTCCAGCCGAAAGTCTGCCATCCCCAGGCGAGCACTCCGGCGGGCGCCGCGTATATGAACGCGCTGGCGAGCGACCAGGCGATCTCCTGCCGGATCTGGGCGCGTCGGTCGTTGTACAGTCCGGGCAGGCGGCGGCCGGTCCAATAGGCAAAGGCGCCGCTGACGGCAATGTAGCGGACGCCGACGATCACCGTCATGGCGACCACTGAAAGGACGAGCGCGACGAGCATCGTCTAGCGGCGCGGCTCGCGAAGGCTGGCCTGCTCGCTAAGCTCGAGCTGGCGCTTCAGCGCCGCAGCTGGCGGCGCCCAGAGGAAGCCGAAGCTGACCGCGCCATGCTTGCCCGCGGTGGCATGATGCAGCCCGTGCGCCTGGATGATGCGCTTCATGTAGGTCGAACGCGCCACGTACCGGTGCGCGACCCGTTTGTGCACGATGACGTCGTGGAAGCCGAAGTAGATGGCGCCGTAAGCGGCGATCCCCGCGCCGACCCAGACGGCCCAGCTTCCCCAGCCCAGCTGAACGCCGCCGAGCAAGAGCACGATCGAGGGAATGGCGAAGATAAACGCGTAAAGGTCGTTGAGCTCGAACGGACCGCGGCGCTTCCTGTGGTGGCTCGCATGAAGGAACCAGCCGGGCCCGTGCATGACCCAACGGTGCGCGACGTAAGCAACGACTTCCATCGCCACGATGGTCCCGATGAACAGGCAAAGGCCGACAGCGACGGTCACGCGCCGCTTATAGCGCGATCGGCGCCCGACCCAACGGACTTAAGACGGTACTTTCCTGTTTTTACACGGGAATGGCGCGCCCGGCAGGATTCGAACCTGCGACCCCAAGCTTAGAAGGCTCGTGCTCTATCCAACTGAGCTACGGGCGCGCACGGCGGGACCTGGATCGTGCCCCTGCGACTACTCTAGCACGCGAAATCCGGCTTAACAGTTGGCGCTTTCGCGGAATTCCCGATGATCCGCTCTCACGCCGGCGAGCGACTGAATTCATTATCCTTTCGCAGGTTGTGGCGACTCGTGGGGCGGCGTAAGCCAGGCGCTTGCCCAAGGGGGCAGGCATGCATGATTTGACGGTTATCGTGTGCTTGGCGTTCGACCGCAAAGCCTCCGTGGAGGGTCTGCGGGACTTCAAGACCTGCATTTTCCAATGCGAATTCGTCGAAACGGCAATGGAAGTTTCGGGCACTTACGACCTCATCGTGCAGGCCCGTCTGTCCTCCTTCGAGCAATATACGGAGGAGATGGAGCGCATCTCCCCTCACTTGCAGAAGTTCACGACAAGGGTCGATGCGAACTTCGTCGGACGGAAGCTCGATCGCCGGCACTCCAACGGCAGGGCGCTCTGGTTACCGGTGCCCGACGGCCGCAAGCGCGTCTCTGCCAATCTTATCGACAAGATCGTCGCTCAGGGCGACTATATGGAAGTCCACGTCGGCGACTGGAGCTGCCTGGTCCACGACACGATCAAGCACCTATGCGAGGATCTGGACTCGGAGCAATTCATCCAGCTTCACCGCTCCGTCGTGGTGCGCTGCGATTTCATCGAACGCCTGCTTCACCAGAATCGCAGATGGATCGCGAAATTGCGCGACGGCTCGCAGCAGCGCGTCGCGAAGAGCCACGTGGCGGATGTGCTTCGATTGATGGGGAGCGATTCGCCGACGAATGGAGGCGATTTATCGACAACGGAACAACATAACGAAAATCAACAAAACATGGCCGAAATTCCGCTGAGACTCACCGACTAGGATGCGATTGCCCCCTCCGCGGGATTACTCCCCCGCATAGGGAGACGGGCAATGACGGACGGACGTAAAATGGCATGTTGGGGTGCCGCCGGTTTCATCGGCAGCGCGCTTCTCATTGCCGCCGCAACTCCGGCGCATGGACAGCCGCCGGTGGAGGTCGTCGCGCAAAAGGACGTGCCGACCCGGGTCGTTCCCTACGGCGATCTGTCCCTGGCAACCAAGGGCGGCCAGAGGATCCTTTTCCGTCGGGTTGGCTTCGCCGTGAGAGAGGTGTGCCCCGATGAGGACCTTGCCGG
>JAEVYW010000297.1 GCA_023392555.1 Pseudomonadota bacterium
TGCCCGACTTCGACATCGACTTCTGCGAAACCCGCCGCGACGAAGTCATCTCCTACGTCCAGCAGAAGTATGGCCGCGAACGTGTCGCGCAGATCATCACCTTCGGTCGCCTCAAGGCGCGCGCCGTGCTCAAGGACACGGGCCGCGTCCTTCAGATGGGTTATAATTACGTCGACCGGCTCGCGAAGCTGATCCCGAACCATCCGACCGACCCCTGGACTCTGGACCGCTCGCTGAATGGCGTCAGCGAGCTTGCCGCCGCCTACAAGAGCGAGCCGGACATCAAGCGTCTGTTCGACCTGGCGATGAAGCTGGAAGGTCTGCCCCGCCACTCATCAACGCACGCAGCCGGCGTCGTGATCGGCGACCGTCCGCTGCACGAGCTGGTGCCCATGTACCGCGACCCCCGGTCGGACATGCCGGTGACGCAGTTCGACATGAAATATGTCGAAGCGGCGGGCTTGGTGAAGTTCGACTTCCTGGGCCTCAAGACGCTGTCGGTGTTGAAGGAGGCCGAGCGTCTACTTGCCCTTCAGGGCGTCACGGTCGACTTCTCGGCGCTCACCTGGGACGACCCCGAGGTCTACGAGCTTCTACAGCGCGGAGACACGGTCGGCGTGTTTCAGCTGGAATCCGAAGGCATGCGGCGCACCCTTGCAGCCGTCCGCCCGACCAATTTCGGCGACATCATCGCGCTCGTGTCGCTCTATCGGCCGGGCCCGATGGACAACATTCCGTTGTTCGGCGACCGCAAGAACGGGCGCGCGGAGATCGAATACCCGCATCCAATGCTCGAAGAGGTGCTGAAGGAAACCTACGGCATCTTCGTCTACCAGGAGCAGGTGATGCAGGCGGCGCAGGTACTCGCCGGCTACTCGCTTGGCGAAGCCGATCTTTTGCGCCGCGCGATGGGCAAGAAGATCCAGTCGGAGATGGACGCGCAGCGGGCGCGGTTCATCGAGGGCTGCAAGGCGCACAACATCACGCCGGCCAAGGCGTCCGAGCTGTTCGACTTGATCGACAAGTTCGCCGGCTATGGCTTCAACAAGAGCCACGCCGCGGCCTACGCGCTGGTTGCCTATCACACGGCCTGGCTGAAGGCGCACCGGCGGCCCGAGTTTTACGCGGCGTCGATGAGCTACGACATCGCGCAGACCGACAAATTGTCCCTGTTCGTCGAGGACATGCGGAGGGGCGGCATCGAATGCCTGCCGCCGGACATCAATCGCAGCGAAGCGGCATTCTCAGTCGAGGGCGGCAAGGTTCGTTACGCCCTCGGTGCGCTCAAGGGCGTCGGCGAGAAGGCGATGGAATCGCTCGTCGCGGAGCGGGAGGCGAAGGGCCCTTTCAAGTCGCTCGATGACTTCGCGGAGCGTATCGACCCGCGCCTGTTGAACCGCCGCCAGATCGAAAGCCTGGCTGCTGCGGGCGCGTTCGACTCGATCGTTGCGGATCGCGCGGCAGTATACGCATCGGCAGAGACGATCCTCGCGCACGCCGCGAGTGCCGCTGACCAGCGCAACAGCGGCCAGCATGGCCTGTTCGGCGGGGCTGGAGAGGTCGACGTTGCGCCGATCCGTCTCACGCGAACCGAGGAATGGTCGCTCGCGCAGCGCATGGCGGCGGAGCGCGAAGCCTTCGGTTTTTACTTCTCGGCGCATCCGGTCGACTCGCACCGGCATTTGCTCGCGGCCAATCGTGCGAGAACTTATGCGGAATTGTCTGAGATGGCTTTGCCGGCCGACAGCCGCACCGGGGCCGTCATGGCCGGCCTGGTCGAAGAAGCGCGTTGGCGGGTTTCACAAAAGGGCCGTCGCTACATGCTCGCGACGCTCAGCGACTCATCGGGCCAGTTCCAGGCGATGATCTTCGACGATGACGCCACAGCAGCGGTGGAAGCGGCGGCCAAGTCGGGAAGCTGCGGTTTGCTGACGGTCGAGCTCGATAAGAGGGAAGGGGACGAAGCGCCGCGCGTCGCGATCAAGCGCTTCCAGCCACTTGAGTCGCTCGCGAAGACGACCAGATTGCAGATGGTGGTCACTGTCGCCGATGCGGCGATCTTGCCTGCTATCGGACGCGAGCTTGCAAACGCTCACGGAGGCACCGGCCTGGTGCGGCTGATGCTGACGATGTCGAATGGCGGTGAGGCGGTGGTGGTCGCGGGCCGCGATTTCGTCCTGGATGCCGAGCTTGCAGCGCGCATCGAGCGCCTGACGGGCGAGGGGACTGTCGATCTCGCCGCACAGGATCCGCCGCGGCTCGCCTTGGTGGGGTAAAAGCCCCCTCCCGACGTCGCGGGAGAGGGCTTCAACCGCTTACGCCATCCAGAAGCCGTCGGCATTGACCATGCCGGTGATCTTCTTGTTCTGCTCTTCGGTCAGGTTTTCCTTGAAGCGCGGGAAGACTTCTTCCTCTTCCATGTGCGCGTGCGTCGACACGAGAGCGCGGAACTCGCGCACCTTCTCGAGCCAGTTGGGAGCGCTCGGCCCCATGTTCTTGAGCTCGTAGATGTAGGTTTTGATGTAGCCGTGCTCGCCTTCGAGATGGTCGGCATCGACCGCCTCATTGGCTTCGCGAAGCGCCGGATATACGACCATTTCTTCCTGGTGAGCATGCTTGTCGAGAGCATGGGTGAGCTTCATCAGAAGCATGCTGCGCTTCCACGTCTGGCTCTCGTTCGTCGCGAGCATCTTGTCGAAGATTGCGAGCGCCATCTCATGCTCGGCGGCAAGGATCTCGTCCCAATCGCCAGCCGTCGATTCGAGGCCCTGCATCAGGAACTTGCGGCCATAGTTGGCAGCAAAGCCGATGGCGACGCCGGCAAGCGCTGCGCCGAGGATTGGACCTGCGTTGCTGTTGTTTCCGCCGAAGGAGAAAGCGCTGCGCTCACTGCTTCCGCTGGAGCGATTTTCGCTGCCGCTACGGCTGTTGTTGTCGCGCGAACTGCTGCGAGTGCTGGAACGATTGCTCGACGATGAGGAACGACTCTGCGAACGTGTAGCCATTACTTGTCCTCCTTTTGGGTTTGCGGCGAGAACGACGAGCAGCGGCTCGGCGTTCCTCTGCCGGACGCAAAAGGCCGGGCGATGAACGGTTTACGCTACTGACCGACCGGCGGTGGCGGGGCTTCCTCGGGCACAGTGGCGGGAGGGCTCGCCTCGTTCGTCTCGGGTTGGGGCTCGGGTGCCGGAGCAATGTCGTTGACGACGAGCGGTTCCGACGACTCACGAGGCAACTCGCTGACCACCTCATTTAGCGGGGGCAGCGGCTTCGCGCTTTCAAATTCCTCGCCCGGAAGCTGCTTCGGCGCACGCGTTGCCGGCGGGGTCTTGTCCTTCGGCGGCGTAATCCCGCGATAGACACAGGCATCGAGTCCGTCGCGGCCGACGACGCCGATGCGGGCAGCAATCGAATTCCCGTAGCGTCGGGTAAAGCCCTTGGGCGCGACTGCGCCGCGCTGCTTGGGAAGCGGCAGGACGGCGGCGATGCGCGCGGCTTCCATGCGGCTCATCGCACTGGCGTCATGGTCGAAATAACGCTGCGAACCGGCATTGACGCCGTAGGTGCCGATGCCGGTCTCGGCGAGGTTGAGATAAACCTCCATGATCCGCCGCTTCGGCCACATGTTTTCCATCAGCAGTGTGAACCAGGCCTCGAAACCTTTGCGGACGTAGCCGCCGCCTTGCCAAAGGAAGGCGTTCTTCGCGGTCTGCTGACTGATGGTGGACCCGCCGCGGATGCGGCCGCCCGAGGCATTGCGCTTCATCGCGTCTTCGATGGCGTCGATGTCGAAGCCGTTGTGCGAGCAGAACTTGCTGTCCTCGGCGCCGATCGCCGCGCGGACCATGTCGCGATCGATCTGCTCGATGGGCATCCAGTCCCGCGTCGCTCCGCGGCCTGCGACCATGTCGCCGATCATGGTCGCGGTGATCGGTGGATTGACGAAGCGATAGGCGAGGACCCACAGGATTGAACCTACCAGGAAGACGATCACCAGCTTGACGAGGAAGAGAAGGACGCGGGTGCCGAAACCCCGCTGCCGCCGGCGCTTGTACTGAGGGATCGTCGACTTTGGTCGGTTGGCCATGGGGCGAGGGCTAGCGGCGTGCGGCGGCGGCTGCAATCGGCACGTCCTTGCCGCACTGCAGCAAGAGATTTACATCGGCTTCAAATGACCTCGACCAACGATATCCGCCGCTCCTTCCTCGACTATTTCGAGAAGAACGGGCACGCGCGCGTCCAGTCCGCGCCGCTGGTGCCGCAGAACGACCCCACATTGATGTTCGTGAACGCCGGCATGGTGCCGTTCAAGAACGTTTTCACGGGCCTTGAGACCAAGCCGTACCAGCGCGCCACGAGCTCGCAGAAGTGCGTTCGCGCCGGTGGGAAGCACAACGACCTGGACAATGTCGGCTACACCGCGCGGCACCATACCTTCTTCGAGATGCTCGGAAATTTCTCGTTCGGCGATTATTTTAAGGATCGCGCGATCGAACTGGCGTGGAACCTGATCACCAAGGAATGGGGTCTCAATCCCGATCGCCTCACCGCCACCGTCTACCACACCGACGACGAGGCGTTCGACCTTTGGAGGAAAATCTCGGGGCTTCCTGACAGCCGGATCATCTGCATTCCGACCAAGGATAATTTCTGGGCGATGGGCGACGACGGCCCGTGCGGACCTTGCTCGGAAATCTTCTACGACCATGGCGATCATGTCCCGGGTGGTCCTCCGGGGAGCCCGGACGAGGATGGCGATCGCTTCGTCGAGATCTGGAATCTGGTCTTCATGCAATACGAGCAGGCGGCGGGCGAGATCGTCTCCGAGCTGCCCAAGAAGAGCATCGACACGGGCATGGGGCTGGAGCGTGTGTCGGCGGTGCTCCAGGGCGTCCACGACAATTACGACATCGACCTGTTCAGGAACCTCATCGCCGCGTCCGAGGCGCTGACCAGCAACAACAATCCTGAAATGTCGGCGAGCCACCGGATCATCGCCGACCACCTGCGGACGTCGGGCTTCCTGGTTGCCGACGGCGTGCTCCCCGCGAACGAGGGACGGGGCTACGTCCTTCGCCGCATCATGCGGCGCGCCATGCGGCATGCGCATTTGCTCGGCGCGAGCGAGCCGCTGATGTATCGGCTCGTGCCGGCGCTGGTCGCGGAGATGGGCGCGGCGTTCCCGGAACTGGTGCGTGCGCAACCGCTGATCGAGGCGACGCTCGAGCAGGAAGAGACCCGATTCCGCCAGACGCTGGCGAACGGGCTCAAGCTGCTCGACGAAGCAACGTCTGGTCTGGAGCAGGGCGGCACGCTTCCCGGCGAGACTGCCTTCAAGCTCTACGACACTTACGGCTTTCCTTACGACCTGACCGAGGACGCTCTTCGCGCCCGCGGGCTGGGCGTCGATCGCGAAGGCTTCGACAGCGCGATGGCGCAGCAGAAGGCGGCTGCACGTGCTGCGTGGAAGGGTTCAGGCGAACGCGCTTCGGATGAGCTCTGGTTCGACATCGCGGAAGAGTTCGGAAGCACTGAGTTCACCGGCTATTCCGGCGACGAGGGCGAGGGCGTCGTCCTCGCCCTCGTCAAGGACGGGCAGCGGGTAAAGCGTGCGGAAGTCGGCGAGACGGTTGAGATCGTGCCGAACCAGACGCCTTTCTACGGAGAGAGCGGCGGCCAGGTCGGCGATGCCGGAAAACTGACTACTCTCAAGGGCTTTGAAGGCGCGGTTGAGGACACTTCGAAGCCGCTGGGGCGGCTCCACGTGCTGCGAACGAAGGTCGTTGCGGGCGAGCTGACGGTCGGCGAAACGGTCCACCAGGTGGTCGACGCCGAGCGCCGCGACCGCACACGCGCAAACCATAGCGCCACGCACCTGTTGCACGCGGCGCTGCGCCATCGGCTGGGCACGCACGTGACGCAGAAGGGCAGCCTGGTCGCGCCCGATCGCCTTCGTTTCGACTTCTCGCATCCGCAGGCGCTGTCGGCCGAGGACATCGCGGCGATCGAAGCTGAGGTGAACGCGCACATCCGTTCCAACGAGGCGGTGTCGACGCGGCACATGACCCCGGACGACGCGATTGCCGCGGGTGCGATGGCCCTTTTTGGTGAGAAATATGGCGACGAGGTTCGCGTGCTCTCGATGGGACGCGACGTCGATGCGGATTACTCGGTCGAGTTGTGCGGCGGCACGCACGTTCGCGCCCTCGGCGATATTCAGCTGTTCAAGATCATCTCTGAAAGCGCCGTGTCGTCCGGCGTGCGCCGTATCGAGGCGCTGACGGGTGAGGCCGCTCGCCAGTGGCTGACCGACCGCGACCTGAAGCTGCGCGAGGTTGCCGCGACTTTGAAGAGCTCGCCGGACGAAGTTCCCGCGCGGATTGCATTGCTTGTCGAGGAGCGACGCCGTCTTGAGCGTGAGCTTGCCGACGCCAAGAAAGCACTGGCGATGGGCGGCGGATCGGCAAAGTCCGACGATGCCGCGCCGGAGCAGGTCAACGGCCATGCGTTCCTTGGTCAGGTCGTCGAAGGCCTCAATCCGAAGGACCTTCGCTCGACCGTGGACACGATGAAGCAGCGCGTCGGTTCAGGTATCGCGGCGCTAATCGCCGTCAACGAAGGCCGTGCCAGCGTGGCCGTCGGCGTCACCGACGATCTCGCTGGTCAGGTCAGCGCCGTCGATCTCGTCAAGGCGGCCGTCGCAACGCTTGGCGGGCAGGGCGGCGGTGGCCGTCCTGACATGGCGCAAGGTGGCGGACCGGATGGCGCCAAAGCCGCCGACGCTTTGCAGGCCGTAAAGGACGAGCTGGAGAAAGTCGCCGCATGAGCGACGCGCGCGAGATGCCAGGTGGGTGCGCCTGCGGGCGGGTCCGGTATCGCGCTAGGGTCAGCAGCGACGACGCCTATCTCTGCCATTGCCGGATGTGCCAGCGGGCGACTGGAAACGTGTCGATCGCCTTCGCCAACGTGAAGCGGTCTGATGTCATCTGGGACAGCGAGCCGGACTGGTTCGACAGTTCGCCGATCGCGCACCGGCCCTATTGCCGCGAGTGCGGCACGTCGCTCGGCTTCACCTACAAGACCGGCAGCGAGAACATCGACCTGACGGTTGCCAGCTTCGACGACCCGTCGCGGTTCAAGCCGACCAGCCACTTCGGCACGGAGAGCATGCACCGCGCATGGCTCAACACCGAAGGGCTGTCGGAAACCCGGACCGACGAGCACAAGGCCCTCGTCGCTCGTTGGGAAGCCGCCACCGGCAAGCTTCCCGACTAAGCGTCAGCGCAGCCGGGACGCGATTCCGCCGAGCGTCTGGCGAAGTGCGGCGGCGCGCGATGCTTCAACGGGATCGCTGCTCCGAAGCGCCAGGCTGCCCGCCAAGGCATTGAGCCGCGACGCAGTTGCTCCGTCTCGACGCCCACCATCGACCACGGTCCGCGCCTGACCAAGGGCCGCACGGAGCCCTGCGACCGTCGCCGGGTCGAGCGCCGAAGCCCGCTCCAGCTGATCGACATTGGCGAGGGCAACGACGGGGTGCGCCGGCCAGCGGACCGGGAACTGCTGCTGCGGATTGAAGCGGCTGCCGTAATCGGCGAGCGCCGCGGCATCGATCTCGTTCTGGCTGAGCTGGGCGCTTGGCGTTAGCGCCAGCACGTCGAGACCGCGCAGAATCTCCGTCCCGTAAATCCGGCCGTGATAGTAATAAGCCGACCAGAACCCGCCGAGGATCATGTGCTTGGAATCGATCGGCCCACGGTCGAAGTAAGCAATCTCCGTCGGCCGCGAGGAGTCCGTGAAGTCCGACACCGAGATGCCGCCCTGGTACCAGGCCTGGACGAAGATATCGCGGCCCGGGACCGGCACGATCGATCCGTTGTGCGCGACGCAATTTTCCTGCTCGGTCTGAGGCGCGGGCAGCTTGTAATGGCCTTTGAAGCGCAGCTTGCCGTCGACGATGTCGTAGATGGCGTTGGCGCCCCAATTGCGCGGGTCCTGCACGCGGCAGCGCGGACG
>JAEVYW010000011.1 GCA_023392555.1 Pseudomonadota bacterium
GCGATTCGTCGAGCGCACCGGGCGTGTTGATGTTGGGGCCCAGATTCTGCGGCGTGCTCCAGCCCTTCGGCCCAAGCTTGCTTACGTAGATGTCAAAGGCGGGATCATCTCGATTGCTCGAGAAGTAGAGACGGTGCCCGGGCATTATGGTCGGGCAGGCGTCCTGGGCCGACGTGTTGATTGGCGCGGGTAGCCTGACGGGGTCGCCGAAACCTTCGTCGACGCTTAACCGTGTCGCCATGAAGATATCGAAGTTCGTGCCCTGGAATGAATTGTAGACGATCGTCAGGCCGTCCGGGGAAAAGCTTGCGCAGCCGTCGATCGACGGTGTGTTGAGAGCAGTGCTCGATCCCGGCAGGCTTTCGAGGTTCACTGGCGTGTTCCAGCTGCCCCAATTCTTTGCTGCAGCAACGCCGCCGACCAGCGCCGCCAAAGCCACTCCGACCGCAAGCAGACGTACCGAATTCACCCTGTCCATGACTTGCTCCACTCACTCGATGACAGGGCGCAAGTAAGGGATTGGCCTCGCGCAAACGCGATGAAGGTTTGCCGATCAAAACCTGATCATCTGCTGATCATGGCTTTGAGGAAGCCAGAGACGCCCACGCCCGCGGCCCATCGCGCTTGCAGGTGCGCACGGGCCGCGGACGCGCTGCGCCGCCCCTAATCCTTCGGTTTGCCGGTCACTTTCTCGCGCATCGAAATGTACATGTCGGGTGCCGGGGACTCGCCGCCGGCACGCTGCGACGAGAAGGTGATGAAGGACCCGTCCTTGCTGATCGACGCACGGGCGTCGAACACCGAGGAGCTTAGCTCGGTGAGATGGACTGCCTGCCCGAACTCCTCCGACGTGCTCGACCGCGTCGCGTAATAGATGTCGGGTCCGCCAAGCGTGCCGGAGCGCGTCGAATCGAAATAGATGGTCAGGCCATCCCGCGTGACGCTCGGCCGGTTGTCGGATGCGGAACTGTTGACGCCGCCGCCGACCAGACTCTTCGGGCCGCCGTTGACGCTCCGGTAGATGTTGCCGTCGCCCTGGCCGCCATTCTCGCGGCTCGAGAACAGCATCACCGAGTTGCCGTCCTCGTCTTCGTAGAACGCGGCGGACTCATCCAGCGCGCCCGGCGTGTTGATGTTCGGACCCAGATTCTGCGGCTCGCTCCAGCCCTTCGGTCCGCGCTTGGATACGTAGATGTCGTAGGCGGGATCGTCGCGATCGCTGTTGAAGTACAGGCGGTTGCCCGGTCCGAAGGTCGGGCACGCATCGTTCGACGGACCGTTGATCGGCGACGGCAACAGCACTGGAGCGCCGAAGCCCTCGTCCGTGCTCGCGCGCGTCGCGATGTAGAGGTCCTGGTTCCCCGCTCGGTTCGAATTGAACACCAGAGTCAGTCCGTCGGCCGAGTGACTGGCGCAGCCATCGACCGCGGGCGAATTCACCATGTTGCTCGACCCTGGCAGGCGCTCGATGTTCACCGGCGTCGACCATTCGCCCCAATTCTTCGCGTTTGCGCTCGCGCTCGCCAACGCGATCAGGCTCGCCGCGACGGTCGCCGCGCGCACCTTGCTGGTAATGCCCTTTTTCATGATCATCCTCGCTCGCTTTCAAGTGATTGGGCGGGCGTAGAAATGGGGCATCTGATGTGCGATGAAGGTTTGCCGATGATCTTATGATCATATGCTGATCCTGGTTGGATTACGGAGGCGCTTGGGGGGCAAATGTTGAAGCTCAGCGACCTTGCGCTGCGGCCCGACATTCAGCTTGGGCCGATGCTCGTCAGCCCCTCGCGTCGCCAGATCGAGGGTCCCGGCGGTCATGTCCACGTCGAGCCGCTCATCATGCAGGTGTTCCTGCTGCTGCTCGATGCCGAAGGCCGTGTCGTCACCAGGACCGAATTGTTCGACCAGTGCTGGGGCGGGGTCATCGTCGGCGACGACAGCCTCAACCGGGCCATCGCCAAGGTTCGCCGCACGGCGGAACAGGTCGCACCCGGCCTGCTCGAGATCGAGACCATTCCGCGCACGGGCTACCGACTGACCGGCGAGGTTGTGCAGCTTATCAACCGCCAAAACGCGCCGGCCGATGCCACCCAGCCGCAGCGCGTATCGAGACGCGCGGTCGTTGGCGGCGGCGTTGCGGTGGCGGCCGCGGCAGCCGGCGGCGGGTTCTGGTGGTTCCGAAATCGCGAAGATCGCGAGTTCCGAGACCTCATGGAGCGCGGCACGATCGCGCTTCATTCCAGCGACCCAAGCGAGAACCCGGGGGAGTATTTCCGCAAGGCGGTAGCCTTACGCCCCGACGATCCTGTGGCGCTTGGAACGCTAGCCTACATCCAAGCTTTGCGCGGCGACAAGGATAGGACGGCTCTCCCTCCCGACTGGCTTCCGGAAACCCAGAAGACCATCGACGCTGCCCTTGCGATCGATCCGCGCCAACCGAACGCGCGTCTTGCCCAAATCGTCCTGGAAGCGCCGAATTTGGACATGGGATCGTACGAGGACCGCGCGCGCGAGGTTCTTCAATCGGACCCGACGAACATCGAAGCGATGCGTATATTGTGGAACCTGCTGCAATGCGCCGGCCGGAGCCGCGAGGGGCTCTCGCTAGTCGAGCGGTCCCTGACCATCGAACCTCTTTCCTCGGGCAGTCACTATCCGCGCGCGCAGTTTCTCTGGATCACAGGCCGCGCAGCTGAAGCGGACAGGGTCATCGCCAAGGCGATGCAATTCTGGCCGGAGCATCAGTTCGTCCGTTTTGCGCGCTTCATGATCTATGCCTTCACCAATCGCGCTGGCGCGGCTCTGGCCATGATTCAAAAACCGGAAACGGCGCCGCAAAGCTTCCCACCTGAAGCGCTTCAACTCTGGCGCGCGACCTTGCCGGCACTCGACCAACGCAGTCCCTCGACCATCGCGGCCGCGAAACACGCCGTTCTCCAGGCGACGAAATCTAACCCGCAAATCACGTCCTTCGGCGCAATGGTGATGTCGTTCCTCGGGGAACTCGACGCAGCTTTCCAAGTCACCAATGCCCTTTTTGCCGTTGGGCAATCGCGAGCTGGCGCTCCACGCAAGAGTACGGCGTGGCGCTTTACGCCGTGGCTTTTTACCCCGCCTCTAGCGAACATGCGGGCCGATCCCCGCTTCGACGCCCTTGTCGAGGAGATCGGACTCAGAGCCTATTGGGAAGCACGCAAGGTGCGGCCCGACTATCTTGGCTAGCTAATCAGAAGTTTGCTTCCAGCCCCACCCCGACTTCGCGTGGATCGCCGGCAGTCGCGAGTGTCGAACCGAACTTGTAGGTCAGGAAGAACTTGTCGAGCAGATTGCGCGCATAGCCGAACAGCCTGAACCGGCCCGCCTCCCAATCGGCGCGCGCATCGACGCGAGTCCAACCGCCAATCCGCCGGACCTGGGTGTTGAGATCGTCGCTCCAGTACGCGCTGTTGCGCTTCGCCTGCGCCGACAGGCGGAGCCGATCGACGGGGCGCCATTCGATCGCCGCCGATCCGCTGAAGCGCGGGGCTCGCCCAAAGTCCTTGCCTTCGAAAACCGCATTTGCCAGCTCGGCTTTCAGGATCTTGGTATCGAGCAGGCCCACGCCCGCTCGCACTTTCAAACGATCGCTGATGCGCCAATCGAGGTCGGCCTCGAGCCCGTCTGTTCGGGCTTGCGGGATGTTGAACAGATCGGCGAAGGTGACGATCTGCCCGTTCGGTGCGCGGATCGCGATCGGCTGCGCGCGCTGGGCGTCGCGCTGGTCGTAATAGAACAGGTTCGTCGAGAGCTTGAGGCCGGGACTGAGGGTGGCCCGCGCGAAGATTTCGTAATCCCATAGCGTCTCGGCCCCGAACGCGTCCGGCAGGCCGTTGTCGAAACGCAGTGTCACGCCGCCCGGGTTGTACGCGCGCTGGACCAACACGCCGGCGCGGAGGGCATCGGAGAAGTCATAGGCGAGCGAAACCTTCGGAAGCCAGGCTTCGAAAGTCTTGTGATAGTCGAGCGGGATCGATGATTTCGACGTTCCTAGAGCCCCGTTCCGGCGCTGCTCGTCTCGTTGATAGCGCAAGCCAGCCGTCAGGACGGTCTTGGGGAACAGCGCCACATTCGCTTCGCCGAACAGGCCGGTCGATGTCTGGG
>JAEVYW010000150.1 GCA_023392555.1 Pseudomonadota bacterium
AGGCAGCGGTCTCCGCGGGCGTGATGCGGTCGCTGCTTGCCGTGCAGTGAAGCGTCGGCACTGGGAGGCGGTCGGTCATGGCCTTGCCGCCGACGGACCAACGGCCGGAACCGGGAAGGTCGGCGCCGAAGAAATCCTCGATCAGTTCACGAGCGGCAGGGAGGGGGAGCGGCTCGCCGTCGTTCGCCCAATCCTCGAGCGTCACGAACCGGCGGGCCGCGTCGCTTTCGGGATCGGTATCGGCAAGCCTCGCGAACTTGGACGCTGTGCGGGTCGGGTCGAGCGACCAGAAAGCGGCCTGAAGCACTTCCATCGGGAGCAGGTTGAAGCTCGCGGCCGCTGGTGCAGACCCGCTCCAAAGCTGCTGCAGCGACGTTCGCGACGTCTCCGGATAATGCGAGAAATGCCACGGCGCCGCCAGAGTCACTACGCGCTCGACCTTGGTCAGGTTGGCGGCCGCGATCGCCATTGTCCCGCCGAGGCAATAGCCGACCAGTGCCGCTGGTTCGCCGAGGTCCTGCAGCAGCGGGACAAGCAGTTCCGACACGTGGCCACCGATGTTGAGGTCTCGCCGTTCCTCGGCGGTGCCCCAATCGAGCAGCAACACACGCCGTCCGTTTATCGCTTTCCCTAGCGATACGTCGTCGTCGAGGTCGAGGATATTGGGCGGATTGATCAGCGAAGGGACGAGAACCACCGGCGCGCCCGTGCCGCCAATCTCGCGCAAGCAGACGTCTTTATGTTGCGCAGCAATCGAGCGGTTGCGCTGTACGCTCACGCGCTTCGCCTGACCGTAAACTCTGAGCCCTTTCAAAGCCTTGCGTGCGGTTTCCGGGTCGCTTTCGCCCAGCTTTCGTACCATTTCGAGAAAAAGCGGAAGGGGGCGCGGAGCGCGTTCATGTTGCACCGCACTCTCATCAGGTATTAGGTGTCCAACGAAGTTTGGAGAGCGGTTCATGGCCAGGTCTTCGGGCAAGGTGACGATCAAGAAGTACGCGAACAGGCGGCTTTATGACACCGAAAGCTCGACATACATCACCCTCGATCGCCTTGCGGAAATGGTCCGCGAAGGCCGCGAGTTCGAAGTCGTCGACGCGAAGAGCGGCGAGGACATCACGCGCCAGGTCCTGACCCAGATCATCGTCGACGAGGAAGCGCGCGGGAGCACGATGCTTCCGGTGAACTTCCTCAAGCAATTGATCGGCCTCTACGGCAATTCGATGCAGGGCATGGTCCCGCAATATCTCGAGGCGGCGATGGATGCTTTCCAGCGCAACCAGAGCGCGATGCAAGACGCCTTCGGTGGCAAGATGCTCGCCGACCTCGCCATGCGGAACATGGACATGTTCACCGGCGCCAGCCGGGCGTTCGGTAGCAAGGCCGACAAGTCCACAGGAACGCCCAAGCCCGAGAAGGCTGCAGGCGAAAGCAGCGACATCGACAAACTGAAGGCCGAGCTCGCCGCGCTTCACGCAAAGATCGACCGCCTCTCGGAGTGATTTCCTTTCCAATGAAAATGCTTGCCATCCTGGCCACGGCCTTTCTCGTGCCCCACGTTCTGCCAAGCTCCGGCGCAATTGCGCAAACCACCACCACGCCCGCAGTCACGGACTATGCGGATTCGCCGCTTCTTCCCGGCTCCTGGTCGTACCTGACCGTCCCCGGTGGCAGCAACGCGCGGTTCACCGACCCGACCGGTACCATCCGCATCAGCGTTGGCTGCAACAAGACTTCGCGGGGCGTGACCATAGCGCGGACCAGCACCGCACCCGCCGCCAGCCTTTCGATCTGGACCAGCACCTCATCGCGCAGTCAGCCGGCGATGTTCGAGCAATCGGCGCAGCGCGTGATTGCGACATTCAACGCGCAGGACACAATGCTCGATGCGATCGTGTTCAGCCGCGGCCGCTTTGCCGTCTCAATGCCAGGCGCGCCTGCATTCGTGATCCCGACAGGACCCGAGCCTGCACGAATTGTCGAGGATTGCCGCGGCTAATTTGAGCCGTCGGGCGAAGCGATGAGAATTGCGAATATCTCACCGCATTACAAGTCTTGTGTTTGCACGTTTCACGACTCATTCTTCGCTCAGCTTCAACGCAGCGAAAGGAGGTGATCCGATGTCTCATGGTTCAGCTAAGAGGTCGGAAAGGGGTGCTCTTCAGCTCTAATCGCTGCGGACACGGCCAAATCTCCGGCCGCTGACCATGTTCGAGGGGATCGTCGCAAAGCGGCGGTCCCCTTTAACGTATCTGGCGCTCAAGAAATTGGCGCTTTCCTCCGCTCGTTTGTTGAGCGAAACGGAACCTCTCTGCTGCTGAAGTGTCTTTTGCGCGAAAGCCAACGGGAGCATTACGATGGCGAAATCACCCAAGAACAAATCTTCCGGTTCCGACGATACACTCGACAAGCTCGCCAAGGCGGCGATGAGCCGCGAAATGCTCGCGGCGGGACTGGCTGCGGCAGCTGCCGCGATCAGTGCGAGCCCGGCCGCGCGGCGCAAGATTCGCGATGCGGGCCTTGAAGCTGCAGACACGGCTCAGGCTGCTGCAAGCACGATGGTTTCCAGCGCATCGCGCCTCGGTTCGCTGATCGCGGAAGCGGTCGCCGATGCGGCGCAGCGCGTCATGTCGGGCAAGTGGACCGACGACGATAGCGGCAGTAGCTCAAGCTCCTCGTCCTCCGGTTCGACGGGGCGTCGCTCGGCCTCTGCACGCAGCAGCGGCACTCGCAGCAGCACGGGTGGCGCTCGCAAGAGCAGCGGTGGCACGGCGCGGGCGAGCACGGCGAAATCCTCGTCGAGCCGCTCGACTGGCACGCGCGCGTCGTCGTCGCGGAGCACAGCCAGCCGCGCATCGTCGTCGGCTTCGGGCGCTTCCATCGGCGGCACGGCTCGCAAGTCGACCACGACCCGCAAGCCCGCGGCCCGCAAGACCACGACCCGCGGCGGTTCGCGTTCGTCGACGACATCGCGTCGTGGCGGCGGTGGACGTCGCGGTGGCGGCGGCGGAACGTCGGGCGGCGGAAACTCCGGCGGCAGCGAAAGCTAAGCGGCACGATCCTCGAACTGAAGGCGCGCAAGCCGCGCGTACAACCCGCCATGGCGGGTGAGCGCGGCGTGTGTGCCTTCTTCGACGATCCGCCCATGATCCATCACTACGATCCGGTCCGCAGCACGCACCGTCGCAAGGCGGTGCGCAATGACGATCGTCGTGCGGTCGGCCATCAGTTGGTCGAGCGCGTCTTGAACCAGGCGCTCGCTCTCCGCGTCGAGCGCGGACGTCGCCTCGTCGAGGAGTAGCAGGGGCGCATTGCGCAGCAGCGCTCGGGGGATTGCAATCCGCTGACGCTGACCGCCCGACAAACGCGCACCGCCTTCACCCATGTAGGTGTC
>JAEVYW010000077.1 GCA_023392555.1 Pseudomonadota bacterium
ATGATCAACCTGTCGGCGGAGGGAGAGCCCGAAATCTACGCCACGACGCAGATGTTCGGGACCATCCTCGAAAACGTCGCGATGGATGAGACGACGCGCGAGCTCGACTTCACCGACGCAAGCAAGACCGAGAACACGCGCGGTGCCTATCCGATCGAGTTCATTCCCAATCATTCGGAAGCTAACCTCGGGCCCGCACCGTCGAACGTGATCATGCTGACCGCGGACGCGTTCGGCGTTCTGCCCCCGATCGCGCGGCTGACGGCCGATCAGGCGATGTACTATTTCCTTTCGGGCTACACCGCCAAGGTCGCCGGCACCGAAATCGGCGTCACCGAACCGGAAGCGACCTTCTCGACCTGCTTTGGCGCTGCCTTCATGCCGCGCCATCCGAGCGTCTATGGCAATCTCCTCAAGGAGCGGATTGCCAAGGGCGGCGCTCAGTGCTGGCTGGTCAACACCGGCTGGACCGGCGGCAAGTATGGCGTCGGCCATCGCATGCCGATCAAGGCCACGCGCGCGCTGCTGAACGCGGCTCTCGACGGAAGCCTGAACCAGGCGACCTTCCGCAAGGACCCGAACTTCGGCTTCGAAGTGCCGGTCGAAGTCCCCGGAGTGGACACTGCAATCCTGGATCCCCGCGCCACCTGGGCAGACAAGGACGAGTATGACCGCACCGCGGCCAAGCTCGTCGACCTGTTCGTCGAGAACTTCGCGGACTTCACGGATCACGTGGACGAAGGCGTCCGCCAAGCGGCCCCGCGCCAAGCGCAGCAAGCGCAAGCGAGCTCCGCAGCCGCCTGATCTGCCCGGTCACAGGATCGGGCCCACGAACAAGGACCCGATCCGATGACCGACTACACGCCACGCCTGTTCACGTCCGACGCCGAGGTTGAGCGCCTCGGCGAAGGTCTTCTCGCATGCACATTGGAGCGCGCCGACTGGACGCACGAGGCGCATCTGGCCGCGACGACCTATCTGCTGCTGAAGCGGCCTGACATCGACCTGGATGCCGATCTGCCGACCATCATCCGCCGCTTCAACGAGAGCGTCGGCGGGGTGAACAGCGATACCGAAGGCTATCACGAAACGATCACGCGGGCGTTCCTGCACGGCGTGCGGCTGTTCCTCAGCGAGGCCGACACGAGCGAGCCGCTTCACGAACTCGTCAACGGGCTGCTGCTCTCGCCGATGGGACGCCGCGACTGGCCGCTGCGCTTCTACTCGCGCGAGCGGCTGTTCTCCGTCGACGCGAGGCGCGATTTCGTCACGCCCGACCTTGCGGCCATGCCTTAGGCGCGACCAGCAGAGGCGACATATTCGTCGACGACCTTTGCGAGCACGTCCATCGGCACGTTGCCGCCCATGACGACGGCGTCGTTGAAGCCGCGAATGTCGAACCGGGGGCCGAGCGCCGCCTTGGCGCGGTCGCGCTGACGATTGATGCTGGTGTGGCCGACCTTGTAGCCGCAGGCCTGTCCAGGCCAGCTGCAATAGCGATCGACCTCGCTGCGGACCTCGGCATCCTTGGATCCGTTCTCGTCGACGAAGAAGCGGACGCCCTGTTCGCGCGACCAGCGCTTCGCGTGGAGCCCTGTGTCGACGACCAGGCGGCAGGCGCGGAAGGCGAGGCCCTGGAGGTAACCGAGGCGGCCCGCCGGGAAGTCATCATAGACCCCGAATTCGTCTGCGAGTTGCTGCGCGTAGAGCGCCCAGCCTTCGGAATAGGCATTGAACGAGAGCAGGGTCCGGATGTCGGGAAGCTTGTTCGCATATTCGCCCTGCCAGACGTGTCCGGGGATCGCCTCGTGGTGCGTGAGGTCGGGGAGGTCGAACTTAGTGTGAAGGCTGGTGGTGTGGAGGTTGATCCAGAACTTGCCCGGGATCGTACCGTCCTTCGATCCAGCCCCGCCATAGGCGCCGGGTGCGCCGGGCTCCTCCTCCGGCGGAAGGCGCCTGACCTCGAGGTTGCCCTTCACGAGGGTGTTGAACATCTGCGGAAGCTTGGTGCGGATGATCCGCACGCGCTCCTGGATGTACGCCATAATCTCCGCGCGGCCCTTGTCGCCTTCGGAGAAATGATATTTCGGATCGCGTCCAAGCGCCTGCATGCGCTCGCCGACTGAGCCTTTGGTGTAGCCGAGGCTCTTCAGTATCGGGTCCATGCGGCCCTGAAGCGCGCGAAGCTCGTCGAGGCCCATCTGGTGGACCTCTTCGGGAGTCATGCTGGTGGTCGTCGAAGCCTTCAGCGCCCAGCGGTAATAGGCCTCGCCGCTGGGCTGGGCCCACATGCCCGGAGCATCTTTCGCGACCGCGCGCTCGGCTTCTAGCTCGGCGATCTGGCGGCGGAGCGCCGGGACGATCTCGTCTGTGGCGATCTTGCGTGCCTGCGCGGCCCAGTCGCCGGCGATGCCCTTTTCCCGCGTTCGGCGTTCGATGGATTCGACGACGGTGCCGCCCTTGGCGGTGTTCGCAGCGGACTGGCGCAGCTGGCCGAGCCCCTTGTCGAGCAGGAAGCCGGGCGGGACCAATCCACCGGCGCGAGCCTCGCGGCATCGCTCCGTTTCGCCGTCGAGATTGCTCGCGAATGCGTGAAGCCGTGAGATGTAGGCCTCCGCGTCCGCGCGGGTTTCAATGACGTGATCGGCGTCGAGAAAGCGCGGCGTGTCGAGATAGGCGCCGACATTCTGGATCACGACGTAAGGCGTCTTGCGCCACCCGTCGGAGATCGGGACGTCGCCGTAGGGCAAGGCGAACCCTTCCAGGTTCAACCGGTAGGCGCTGCGGACGACTTCGAAGCTAGTGCGCGTTGCCGTGGACAGCGCGGCCGTGTCGACCGCTTCCGCACGCTTGAGATCGGCGGCGATGACGTCGCGGATGTGCGCCTGTCCGGCCTTGGAGCGGTCAGCCAGCTTCGATCGCAGGTGTGCGTTGGCGCCCTTGTCGAGGCCGTAGCTGGTTGCGGACTCCGGTGCGAGCTGGAGCAAGTTGTTGCCCAGCTGGTCGAGGATCGCCGCAGCCTCCGCCTCGGTGATGGTGGCAGCCGGCGCGGGCGAGGGCGCAGAAATCGCCGCGGGAACTTCCGCTCGAGTGCAACCAAGAGTCGCAGAAGCGGCGAGGCCGGCAACCGCCTGGCGACGGGTTAAGGATACAGGGGGCAAAACTAAACTCCGTCAGGCGGCGGGGAGACGGCGCTCCGGTTCAACGAGGAGGCAATTGCCATCGACGCCGGTTACGCGAACACGTTCGCCGGTTGCAGCCGGACCGCCGCGTGCACTCCATTCGCTGTCGCCGACACGAACACGGCCTTCATGTTCGTCCACTGGAGTGACGACCGTCACGACCTTTCCGACAAGCCGCGCCGAGCGGTCGTTGAGCAGCGGGTCGGCGCTGTTCACGTCACGGTTCGCGTAGACCTTGCGGCCGACCATCAGCGCTATCACTGCGTAGAGGGCGAACAAAGCCAGCTGCGGCGCGAGACCGAGATCGAAGAGGATCGTGAAGACCCCCGTCGCCATTGCCGCGGCACCGATGAAGAGCAGGAAGAAGCCGGGAGCGATGATCTCGGCGATCAGCAGCACCACGCCGCCGATCAGCCAGAGCCAGCCAGGCTCGATCCCTTCGAGGAAGCTCATCCTTCGATCCGCGGTGCGCCGGGCACAGAGGGCGGAGCGCCGCGGGTCGCGACCGCCTTCGGACGCGGCTGTTGCGGCGCCTTGGGCGAGGAATCGCCGCCCATGACTTCCTTCGCGAGCTCGCCAATGCCGCCGAGCGTGCCGATCAGCTGGGTTGCCTCGACCGGGAAGAGAATGGTCTTGGCGTTGGGCGAGGTCGCGAACTTGCCGAGCGCTTCGACATATTTCTGGGCAATGAAGTAGTTGATCGCCTGCGTGCTGCCCTCTTCGATCGCGTCGCTGACCGACTTGGTTGCAGTCGCTTCCGCCTGAGCCGCGCGTTCGCGGGCCTCGGCTTCGCGGAAAGCCGCCTCGCGCAGGCCCTCGGCCTGCAGGATCTTGGCCTGCTTCTCACCCTCGGCGCGCAAGATCTCCGAAGCGCGCATGCCTTCGCTTTCGAGGATTGCGGCGCGCTTTTCGCGTTCGGCCTTCATCTGGCG
>JAEVYW010000105.1 GCA_023392555.1 Pseudomonadota bacterium
CCTCCAATCCTTCGAGCGCCTTGGCCGCCGCAGCAACCAGCGCGCCGTCGGGCTCGGCCAGTTCGGTCTCCAGCCCGTAGCCGGCATCCTGTGCCTTGGCTCTCGCGTACACAGTGCTTCGAACCTCGGCGAGCAGCGCCTCTACGGGACCGAACGGCGCGCCTTCCGCAATCCGACCAAGCCAGCCGTCAGACGGCATCGACCGGGCCGCTTCCACCGCTGCGTCCAGTGCCTGAGCACCTTCGTCGTCGTACGAGGCGACGTCCATCAGGCGCGCTGCAAGACCGCGCCGCCGCCCGCGCGACTTGCCTTCGGGGCCGACGATCCAGCGGCGAAGTTCGATCGCGTCCTGCCCGCCGAACGTTACTGCAAACGTCGAGTCTGCGGCGTCGAACAGGTGATGGCCTTCGTCGAAGACGATCCGCTGCGGCGCGTCTTCCCGTGCCCGCGCGGCATTGATCATGACTAGCGCATGGTTGGCGATGACGATGTCCGCTTCGCGCCCGGCGCGCTCCGCCCGCTCGATGAAGCAGCGTCGGTAATGCGGGCAGCCGGCATATACGCACTCGCCGCGCCGATCCGTCAGCGCAGTCGCACCGGCGCGGCGGAACAGGCTCGGCAGCCAGCCCGGCAGGTCGCCGCCGACCATGTCGCCATCCTTCGAATAGGCTGCCCAGCGGCCGACCAGCTGTGCCAGGATCGCCGCCCGGCCCGCGAACGCGCCTTGCAGCGCATCCTCAAGATTGAGCAGGCACAGGTAATTCTCGCGACCCTTGCGCACGACAATACGCCGCGCTCGCTCTGCCGGGTCTGCGAACAGCCGGGGCCCCTCGGCATCGAGCTGCCGCTGCAGCGCCTTGGTGAAGGTCGAGACCCAGACGGTCCCGCCGCTCGCCTCGGACCAGAGCGATGCAGGGGCGAGATAAGCCAGCGTCTTGCCGATTCCCGTCCCTGCCTCGGCAAGGAGCAGGTTCGGCGAATCCTTCTGCCGCCGCGGCGCAAATACCTCGGTCGCGGACTCGGCCATCGAGGCTTGCCCCTCGCGAGGCTCCGACTTGCTGCCCGTCAGCTTGCGCAAGCGGTCGCGCGCGGCCGCCGGGTCAACCGTGACGGCACGTGGCGGAGCGCGATCGGCCCACTCCTCCCAGGTCTTGAGCCGGGAGAAGAGCATGCGCTCGCCGCGCTCCGGACGCTGCAGCCGGGCATTGACCAACGGGGCCCACCCCCAGCCCATGCGCGCGAGCGACTGGTTCGACGTCCACGCGCCCTCGCGCTCCGGCCACGCCGAATCTTCGAGGACCGACAGCAGACCGCCCGCAATCTCGCGCAGCGCCTCAGGCGCATCGGCGTCGTTGGCCGGCGGCGCGATCCCCACGGCGCGGCACATGCCGGCCACGGTGGGCACGGCAAACTTCGCCGGATGGATAAACGCGAACAGCTCCAGAAGATCGAGGCCCGACAACTCCGGATAGCCCAGCCGCTGCCCGACCAAAGGCGCGTTGAGGATGATGTGCGGCGTCTCGGCAGCGCGAGCGATGGCCTCGCCCCGGCTCGCCTCGCGGCTCGCATCGTCGCCGCGCCCCGCAAGCCAGATGCCGGCGTGGGTTGCATGAAGGGCGGGAAGAGGCAGCGGGCTCACCGCCTCATTTGAAACCCCGTGAACAAAATAGCAACGAGGGCTTAGCGGCTAGCCCCATCAAAAGGCATGATTTTTAGCGACTCCAGGTCAAGATCGGGCACGCAGCGCAGGTTGATCATCGCCCCTGGCCCACTCGGAGCCGGTCCTTCCGCGAATGGCTGAGTTCCGCAGGTCGTGCAGAAGCGGTGTGCGATGACCCGCTTGTTGAAGCGATATTCGCCCAGCGACTCCTCGCCCGTCACCGTGACGGCATCTCGCGGCACGAAGGTCAGGAGCAGGCCTTTGCGGCGACAATGGCTGCAATTGCACGAGATCGCCTCCGTCGGAGTCTGTGCATCGACGTCGACTTTTACCGCCCCACAGTGACATGATGCCTGATAGCTCATCGCCGTCCTTTCCCCTCTGCCGCTCACAGGCTAACGCCCGCTCGAGATGAGCGACACTGACCTCCGCACCGCCGCGATGCAATCCAAGGCCTGGCCATATGAAGAAGCGCGCAAGCTGCTTAAGCGCTGGCCCGACGGAAAGCCGGACGGTGCGCCGATGATCTTCGAGACCGGTTACGGCCCTTCCGGACTGCCGCACATCGGCACGTTCAACGAGGTCGCGCGCACGACCTTCGTTCGCCAGGCTTATGAGGAGCTGACCGGCAAGCCGACGCGGCTGATCGCGTTCAGCGATGATATGGACGGGCTTCGCAAGGTCCCGGACAATGTTCCTGAGCAGGAGATGCTTCGGCAGAACCTCGGGCGCCCGCTGACGAAGATTCCCGACCCGTTCGGCAAGTTCGAAAGCTTCGCGCATCACAATAACGCGATGTTGCGGTCCTTCCTCGACCGCTTCGGCTTCGATTACGAATTCCTGTCCGCGACCGATTGCTATCACGGCGGCCGCTTCGACGAGGTCCTTCGCTCCGTTCTTCGTAACTGGGACGGCGTCATGAGCGTGATGCTCCCGACGCTGCGCGAGGAGCGGCGCCAGACCTACTCGCCGATCCTGCCGATCTCGCCGACGTCCGGCCGCGTTCTCCAGGTTCCGGTCGAGGTCGTCGACGCGGAAGCCGGCACGATCGCTTTCGTCGACGAGGATGGCGAACGCGTCGAGCAGTCCGCACTCGGCGGAATGTCCAAGCTGCAGTGGAAGGTGGACTGGGCCGCGCGTTGGGTTGCGCTTGGGGTCGATTATGAGATGGCCGGCAAGGACCTGATCGACAGCGTCATCCAGTCATCGAAGATCGCCCGCGTTCTCGGGGGCCGCCCGCCCGAAGGCTTCAATTACGAGATGTTCCTCGACGAGAAGGGGGAAAAGATCTCCAAGTCGAAGGGCAACGGCCTCAGCCTCGACGAATGGCTGCGCTACGGAAGCGAGCCGAGCCTCGCCTTCTACATCTACCGGGAGCCGAAGAAGGCGAAGAGCCTTCACCTCGGCCTCATCCCGCGCGCGGTCGATGAATATTGGCAGTTCCGCGGGAACTATGGCGACCAGCCGATCGAGCAGAAGCTCGGCAATCCGGTCCACCACATTCACAACGGCAATGTGCCGGAGCCGCGCGCGCTGCCGCTAACCTACGGCCTGCTCCTCAACCTCGTCAGCCTGCCCGGCGTCGCGGACAAGGAAACCGCGTGGCGCTTTGTTCAGCGTTATGCGCCGGGGACGTCAGCGGACAGCAACCCGGAACTCGACGAGCTGATCGGCCTGGCCGTGAATTACGCCCGCGACTTCGTGGTTCCGACACTGAATCGCCGCAAGCCCACGGAAACGGAAACGGCCGCCTTGGGCGACCTCGATTCAGAGTTGGCCGCGCTGCCCAACGACGCGACCGCCGAGGCGATCCAGAACATCGTATTCGAAGTCGGCAAGCGGCATCCGTTCGAGAGCCTCCGGCACTGGTTCCAGGCGCTTTACGAAACGCTGCTTGGATCGAGCCAAGGACCGCGGATGGGCAGTTTCATCGCGCTATACGGCATCGACAACAGCCGCCGCCTAATCGCGGAGGCTTTGGCCTAGGGCATCAGCCCCGGTGCCCCGGAGCCGAAGTCGAACAGCGACATCTCGCCCGGGAAGGCGCTGACGCCCAGCGCGGAGCTTTGCAGCGACGGGCATGCGGCGTCGTTATTCCGATCGTCGCGTTGCTCGGCCGATGCGGGCGCGATCCAGCACAGGGCCGCGAGGAGCAGGAACTTGCGCGAGTGCTTCACCATCACATCCGTCCTTGTGCCTATCATATCGCCAAACCGTGGCGCGTTGCGCGCAAACCTGCCGTGGCCGGTGCCAAATTTTGGCAGGCACGGCCCATCAGCGCGCCCGGACATTGTCGCTGTGAACCGGCTCCGCCGGAACTTCTTGCGCATCGATCCGGACCGCGTCGGCGTGTGGCAATCCGGCTCTCTCGAGCGCGATCACCAGCGCCTGCCTTGGATCGACCTCGACATCGGGAGCGACTCCAGCCCCCTCCCAGTCCTTGCCGGTCTTGATGTCGTAGGTCCGGCCGACTGGCATCCACACGTGAAAATGCTCGTTGAGTTCGGTCGGCCCGCCGAAATGGTTCGCGCCTGCAGTCGCTTCCCCGATCAGCGTCGCACGACCAGTCGACTTGAGCGCAAGCGCGAAATGCTCCGCCGCCGATGCCGTCCGGTTGGAGGTCAGGAGCAACACCTTGGCCCGGGCCAGCGAAGATCCTTCGGCGGGAAGCGCGCTGTGTGTCGCGACGATCTTGTCTCCCTCGACCGCGAATTTGACCGTCTTTGCGTCCCCGAACGGCGACCCATGCTCATCATAGATCGACTTCGCCATCGCCAGGTTCACCAGCGGGGTGGGGCGTTCGAAGATTTCGGAAAAGATGACATCCTGCTCGGCAAGGCCGCCGCCATGATGGTTGCGCAGGTCGAAGATCAGCGTCTTGGCGTCCTTGTTGGCCGCGAGCCATTCGCGCAGTGCGGCCATCTCCTTGTCCTGGCCGAAGAAAGCGCTGAACCGGATATACCCGATGCCTGGCGCAAGGGTTCGAGCCGACTGGATGAGCGGCGGCATTCCGCCCGGGCCGCCCGGACCCTTGTCCTCGGGCCGGTTGACGTTCACGCGCAGGTGACCGTCCTTTTGAACCGCCATTAAGTCGTCGGTCAGAAGCTGCGCGACCGCCCCGCGCGTGCCGGTGTCGTAGCGACCCGCGGCGGCATTCTTGCGGAGCATCGCCGCGTAGCGATCCGCCTGCTCGCGATAGACGAAACTCTTCACCAGTTCGTCGGCAAGCTTCGTTGCGACCGCGCGTCCTTCGCCTTCCGAGACGGGGAGTGAAGCCGGATCGGCCGGTGTCGGAGCCTGAGGCTTGTCCTGCGCAAGGGATGCGGAGGGGATCACGGCTGCGGTGAAGGCGACGGCGGCTTTGGCAAGGTTGAAGCGGGTACGCATTGACACGTCCTTACTGTATTGTTG
>JAEVYW010000163.1 GCA_023392555.1 Pseudomonadota bacterium
ACCCTGGGTGAAACAGGTGGCGATAGCGTCACCATGACGTGGCTGGGGGAAACGACCGATCATCCCGCGCCTCACGGCTACCTGATCGGCACTGCGATCTTCGGCGTCCTGCTGATCGGCCTGATTGCTGCCCAGATCAAAGCGACCAGGTTCAACCCGTGGCTCTACTGGGCAACGATCATCGCCTCGACGACCTGCGGGACCACCCTCGCCGACTTCACGACCCGCTCGCTCGGGATCGGATATCCGGGAGGCTCGCTACTGCTCCTGGCTTGCGTGCTTGCGTCCTTGTTCGCCTGGTATCGGACGCTCGGAACGATCGACGTCAACAGCGTCTCGGGTCCCAGGGAAGAGGTGTTTTACTGGATCACGATCACCTTTTCCCAAACGCTCGGTACGGCGCTGGGCGATTGGGCGGCGGACGGCGCATTGGGCTACTCCGGAGCCGCGATCGTGTTCGGCGCAGCATTGGCACTGCTGGCAGTCATCTACCTGTCGACGTCGGCGTCTCGCGTCGCCTTGTTCTGGGCCGCGTTCATTCTGACGCGACCCCTCGGCGCGACCGTGGGCGACTTCCTCGACAAGCCCGTGGCGAAGGGAGGGCTCGAATGGAGCCGGCCGCTCGCAACGGCCGTCCTCGTCGCAGTCATCGTCATCCTGATCCTGGTTCTGCCTCAGAAACCGGGCAACCATCCTCAGAGCGCCGAAAGGTGAACGAGACCGAGCGGTCCAGTAGCTACGGGCCGCTGTTCATCCGTCCGACCGCGAGGACCGCACTCGGACTGGCGTTGCTCGCGTTCGCCGCGAGTCCTGCGGCGGCCGGCCCGCCATTCCTGACCGACGATCCCGAGCCGACCGAGTTCCGGCACTGGGAGATCTATGCGCCCTTGTTCGAGGCCGAAGGAAGAGGCCGCGATTTCGAGGGCAGCGTGGGTGCGGAGGTCAATTATGGCCTTGCTCCCGATGTCCAGCTGACGGCGGCTGTGCCCGTCGCATTTGCCCATGACGCCACCGGACTGCGCTCGGCTGTGGGCGACCTGGAATTGTCCGTGAAGTACCGCTTCTATCACGATGAAGCGGCCGGCGTTTCGATTGCAGCCTTCCCGGGGATGAGCCTTCCGACCGCACGCCGTGGATTGGGCAGCGGCCATGTCACGGCGCTGCTTCCGATCTGGGGCCAGAAAGACTTCGGGCGCTGGTCGGTCTTCGGCGGTGGGGGCTATGCGCTCAATCCAGGTGCCGGAAACCGCAACTATTGGACGGGCGGCCTGGCCGTGACGCACCAAGTGACCGATGGCCTTCTCGTCGGGCTGGAAGCGGATCGACAAGGCAAGAGCGAAGTCGGCGGCCGCGCCTCAACCAGCCTCGGCGTCGGTGCAATCGCTCAACTGCCGAAACCTTTCCGCCTTCTCGCCTCTGGCGGGCCTACCTTCTCGGACGGCGGCGGCCGGGCCGAATTTCACACCTTCGTCGCCCTTGGTCTGGACTTCTAAGCCTTACGTTTCGGTCCGGTTGATAAGAACATCGATGGTGAGTTTCCGCAGCCCGCGGACGCGCTAATCAGCGCCACCCCTTTTGCATGGCCGACTTTTCCTGCGCGGCGTCGAAAGGTTCGCCCTGCATCGTGGCGTCGACCTCTTCCATCAGTCGCGGATCGGGGCCGCTTGCCATGCGATAGTCGGTGGACTGGCCTTCGGACTGGTACAGGCTCCTGATCCGCCAGTCGCCGTCCTGACGACAGGCAAGTCCGCTCGCACCTTTGTCCTCGAACGTGCGGCAGATCGCGCCTGCCTTGTCGCGAAATGTGAGTCCGATGCGTGGCCCGGTTCCAGAAGGCATGCTTGCAAGCCGCGCGTAGAGCGCACTCTCGAGATCGGCGGACGCAACGAGATGACCCGCTTCTGTCGCAACCGGGCTGGACGATCCGCTCATCCGCGAACCCGCCAGCAGGCTGCCCGTGATGATCCCGACGACCAGGGTCGCCGCGATGGCGCCCATCTGAACCCAGAGCGAAGGAGTCTTGCGGCCCGCCCGCCGTTGCCGCGCCTCGGCTAGGCTGACCACATCCGCTGCAGGACGCGCAGCATCTCGAAGCTGCTGCGGCACGGGCTTCGCAGCCACTTGCCCGAAGGCATTGCGCAGTCCCGCCGTCATTGCGCGATGCTCGTCGGCCAACCGCGAGAGGCGCGGGTCGGCGGCCACCTTCGCCTCGATGCGGGCCGCCTCTTCCGGCGGCAGCTCGCCATCCAGCCAGGCGAAGAAGGTCTCGTCCTCAACCATCAGCATTTCCACCCAGCATCTCGAGCAACGCAGTCCGGCCGCGCACCAGCCGGCTGGAAACCGTTCCGATGGGCAAATCGAGCATCTCCGACACCTCGCGATAGCCGAAGCCTTCGATCAGTATCAGCGCAACGACTTCGCGTTGTTCGTCCGGCAAGCGCTCCATCGCCGCCATGGCGCGCTGCAATTCCATGGAGGCGTCCATTGCCTCGCGCGGATCCTGGCCGATGTCCCGCGCCGCCTCCTCGGGCGCTTCGTGCTTTTCCTTGCGTCCACGCGCGCGGACCGTGTCGATCCACAGGTTGCGCATGATCCGATAGGCCCAAGAATCCAGCCGAGTGCCCGGCTGCCACTGGTCTCGCGACCGCAGCGCGCGCTCGATCGTCGCCTGCGCCAGATCGTCCGCGTCGGCACTGTTCCTGCTCAGCGCATGGGCGAAACGCCGCAGTCGCGGAAGCAACTGCGCCAGCTCGTTCTCGAACGTCTCGAATGATGCCATTCGCCCTCATGCGGATGAAACGACGGCTGCCTGTCGTTTCATCCCGAAAGGCATAAAAAGAGGTCACGTGATGTCTAGCTTTGTTCACCGGGCGCTGATCGCCGCCTCCGCCGCCGCGATCCTTGCCGGCAGTGCGGGCGCGCAACTGCTACCGCGCGTCGGATTGCCGGGGCTGCCGCCGATGAACCTCCCGACGCGTGACGTCCCACTCGTCGGCCCGACGATCCAGAGCCTCCTGAATCAGCCCGGCGCACGGGAGGCGGTTTCCCCGACGCTGAACTCGGTTTCGGGCCTGACCGAGCAGATTGTAGAAGCGCCCGCCGCCAGTCTGCTGCAGCTTCGGCTGCGCCTGCGCGAGTTGATCCGGCAGAACCCTCGTGAGCTCGACAATGACGGGACCGGCCTGCCGGTCCGCCGCGGAGTGCTGGTCGCCATCGAT
>JAEVYW010000148.1 GCA_023392555.1 Pseudomonadota bacterium
CCGCGCCCGTCTCCTTGGCCGCCGCAATGATCTTCTCGCCGACGAGGTAGCTTTCCCGCGCCGCGCTTGGCCCGATGTGAACCGCCTCGTCCGCCTCGCGCACGTGCAGAGCCTTCGCGTCCGCATCCGAATAAACCGCGACCGTACGGATTCCGAGCTCGCGCGCGGTGCGGATCACCCGGCACGCAATCTCGCCACGGTTGGCGATGAGAAGAGACGAAATCATCCGCGCTACATCCTAAACACGCCGAACTGCGGGCGTTCGGGGATTGGAGCGTTGAGGGTTGCCGCGAAGGCCAGGCCGAGCACGTCCCGCGTCTGCGCGGGGTCGATGATGCCATCGTCCCACAGGCGTGCGGTGGCGTGCCACGGGTTGCCCTGCGCTTCGTAGTCGTCGCGGATCGGCTGCTTGAACGCTTCGGCCTCCTCGGGCGTCCACTTGTCCGCGTCACGATGGACCGTCGCGAGCACCGAAGCCGCCTGCTCGCCACCCATGACGCTGATCCGGCTGTTGGGCCAGGTGAACAGGAAGCGCGGCGAATAGGCACGGCCGCTCATTCCGTAATTGCCGGCGCCGAAGCTCCCGCCGATCAGCACGGTGATCTTCGGAACGCTCGCGGTGGCGACGGCGGTGACCAGCTTCGCGCCGTGCTTGGCGATGCCTTCCGCCTCATACTTCCCGCCAACCATGAAGCCGCTGATGTTTTGCAGGAACAGCAATGGCGTGCGCCGCTGGCACGCAAGTTCGATGAAGTGCGCACCTTTGACCGCGCTCTCGCTAAACAGGATGCCGTTGTTGGCGAGGATCGCGACCGGCATGCCCCAGATGTGCGCGAAGCCGCACACTAGGGTCGATCCATAGAGCGGCTTGAACTCGTGGAATTCGCTGCCGTCGACGATGCGCGAGATCACCTCGTGCACGTCATAGGGTGCGCGCACGTCCTCGGGGATGATGCCGTATAGTTCTTCGGGATCGTAAGCGGGCTCGCGCGGTGCGCGCAGTTCGATCCCTGCACCCGCATCCGGCTGAAGCGTCGCTACAATATCGCGAACGATCGTCAGCGCGTGTTCGTCGTTCTCAGCAAGATGATCGACCACGCCTGACTTGCGGGCATGAAGATCACCGCCGCCTAAGTCTTCGGCGCTGATCTCCTCGCCCGTCGCCGCCTTCACCAAAGGCGGGCCGCCGAGAAAGATCGTTCCCTGATTGCGGACGATCACGCTTTCGTCGCTCATCGCCGGAACGTAGGCGCCGCCGGCGGTGCAGCTGCCCATGACGCAGGCGATCTGGGCGATGCCCTTCGCGCTCATTTGCGCCTGATTGAAGAAGATTCGGCCGAAATGCTCGCGGTCCGGGAACACCTCCGCCTGGTGCGGCAGGTTCGCCCCGCCGCTGTCGACCAGATAGACGCACGGCAGCCGGTTCTCGATCGCGATTTCCTGGGCCCGAAGATGCTTCTTCACCGTCAGCGGATAATAGGTCCCGCCCTTCACCGTCGCATCGTTGCAGACGATCATCACCTGCCGCCCCGACACGCGCCCGATGCCGCAGATCAGGCCCGCACCAGGCACTTCGCCCTCGTACATGTCGCACGCCGCAAGCTGGCCGATTTCGAGGAACGGCGAACCCGGATCGAGCAGCCGCTCGACGCGCTCGCGAGGGAGCAATTTGCCGCGCGAAACATGCCGTTCGCGATGCTTTTCGGAGCCGCCCTTCGCCGCTTCCGCAACGTCGGCACGCAGCTTTTCCGCAAGTGCGCGGTTATGCCTTTGCCGTGTACGGAATTCGTCGCTGTCGACGCTGATTTTGGTGTCGAGCCTGGGTGCGCTCATGCCCTGAGAACGTCCGTTGGTAGAAAAAGCCGTTTCGTTCGCCTAGCGGGTGCGGCAGCCCTTGGCAAAACCCCCGGAGAGCTCTTTCCATGAACCGCAAATCGCTCCTGATCGTCGCTTCCTCACTCGCGCTCGGCGTGTCCGCCTGCCAGCAAGGCGCAGGCACCGGCAACCAGACGGAGGCCGCGGCGCCCGGCACCGAACTCGGCATCACGCCCGCTTACATGGACCGCAGCGTCAAGCCGGGCGACGATTTCTACACCTTCGCCAACGGCGGCTGGATGAAAACGACCGAAATTCCGGCCGATCGGTCGAACATCGGCGGCTTCTTCATCGCCGATCAGGAGCGCGAGAAGAACACGAAGGAGCTTCTCGACGGCATCCTGAAGTCGAACCCCGACGCAGGCTCCGCGGAAGGCAAGATCGCCAATTACTACAAGGCCTATCTCAACACCGACGCGATCGACAAAGCCGGCCTGAACCCCGCCAAGGCCGACATGGACGCGATCGCGCGCATCGCCGACAAGACGCAGCTGAGTTCGGCCATCGGCAGCACGCTTCGCGCCGACACGGATCCGCTCAACGCGACCAATTTCAAGACCGAGAATCTGTTTGGCATCTTCGTCACGCAGGGCCTCAGCACCCCGGGCGAAACCCTGCCCTATCTGATGCAGGGCGGAATCGGCCTTCCGGAGCGTGAATATTATCTCGGCGGCGACGCCAAGATGGCCGACATCCGCGCCAAGTATAAGACGTACATCCAGCAGATCCTGCAGATGGCGAACTATCCGGACCCGCAGGGCTCGGCGCAGCGGATCATGGCCCTCGAGACCAAGATCGCGACGGCCCACGCGACGCGTGAGGAGAGCGAGGACTTCTCCAAGGGCGCCAAGGTGTGGACCCGTGCCGAGCTTGAGAAGAACGCCCCGGGTATCGACTGGGCCGCACTGCTGAACGCGGCGCAGCTCGGCGGCGCGCAGAAGTTCCAGGCCTATCACGCCGGCGCGATTCCGAAGCTGTCGGCCCTCGTGGGGTCGGAGCCGATCCAGGCGTGGAAGGACTGGCTGACGTTCCACACGCTCAACCAGCAAGCCAACGTCCTGCCAAAGGGCTTCCGCGACGCGAGCTTCGCCTTCAACGGCACAACGCTCGCCGGAACTCCGCAGCAGCGTCCGCGCGACCAGCTGGCGATGAATGCCGTCAGCGGCGCGCTCGAGGGCCTCGTCGGCAAAGCCTATGTCGACAAATATTTCCCGGCTTCGTCAAAGACCGAAATTCAGAAGATGGTCGACGGCATCAAGGAGGCCTTCGCCCGCCGCGTCGAGTCGATCGAATGGATGGCGCCGTCCACGAAGGAAGAGGCGCTCAAGAAGGTCAAATCCATCGTCGTCGGCGTCGGTTACCCCGACACCTGGGCGGATTATTCTTCGCTTCAGATCGGCAATGACGCCTACGCCAACCAGAAGAATTCGGCGCTTCTCGGATATCGCCAGCAGATTGCGAAGATCGGCAAGCCGATGGAC
>JAEVYW010000182.1 GCA_023392555.1 Pseudomonadota bacterium
GTTCATGCCCTACGGTTTTCCGCGCAGTGGGCCGTCAGGATCGGAGGTTGGAGTGATGGCAGCGGCGGCGATCATCTTCTTCGCCTTCTACGGGTTCGACGCGATCGCGACGGCGGCGGAGGAAGCGAAGAATCCCGACCGCGATCTTGCGATCGGCATCGTCGGCTCGATGCTTCTTTGCGTGCTCATCTACATGGCCGTTGCGGCGGTTGCGATTGGCGCCTTGTCCTATCTCAAGTTCGCCGACAGCCCAGAGCCGTTGGCCTTGATCCTGCGCGACATCGGGCAGGGCTGGGCGGCGAAGGTGCTGGGCGTATCGGCGGTGATCGCCTTGCCGACGGTCATCCTCGCGTTCTTCTACGGACAGAGCCGGATCTTCTTCACGGTCGCACGTGACGGGCTGCTTCCGGAGAGCCTCGCGCGAGTGTCGTCGCGGGGAACGCCGGTGCGGATCACGATCTTCACGGCGGTGATCGTGTCGATCATCGCCGGCCTCGTGCCGCTGGCGGAAATTGCGGCGCTGGCCAATGCAGGAACGCTTGCGGCGTTCATCGCGGTTTGCGGGGCGATGCTGGTCATGCGCAAGCGTGAGCCGGACCGGCCGCGGCGCTTCACGACGCCGGCGCCTTGGGTCGTCGGGCTCTTCGGCATCGCCGGCTGCCTGTATCTGTTCGCGAGCCTGCCGACGAAGACGCAGACCTTCTTCCTCTGCGCGCAACTCATCGGGCTGGTGCTTTATGCGGTCTACGGGCATCCGCGGGCGGAAAAGGCGCGGGCTGCCAAGTGAGCCGGTCGCGCCTGAAGAACATCGTCGGAGGCTCGGCGGGCAATCTCGTCGAGTGGTTCGACTGGTACGTCTATTCGGCGTTCGCGCTATATTTCGCGCACGCCTTCTTTCCGGAAAGCGACCGGACGACCCAAATCATGCAGGCTGCGGCCATCTTCGCGGCTGGGTTCGTAATGAGGCCGATCGGCGCGTGGCTGATGGGCATTTATGCCGATCACAAGGGGCGCAAGGCCGGGCTGACGCTGTCGGTCACCCTCATGTGCGTTGGATCGCTCATCATCGCAGTCGCGCCGGAGTACCGCGATGTGGGCATTCTGTCGCAGGCGATCCTGCTCTTTGCGCGCTTGATCCAGGGCTTGAGCCTGGGTGGAGAATATGGATCGAGCGCAACCTATCTGTCGGAGATGGCTGACCGCGACCGCCGAGGTTTTTGGTCGAGCTTTCAGTACGTCACAATCATCGGTGGGCAATTGACCGCCCTGGCCTTGCTTGTCGTGTTGCAGCTCATCCTTGGGGAGGAAGCCATGGAAGCATGGGGCTGGCGGATCGGGTTTGCAGCCGGCGCAGTGTTGGCCATCGTCGTGTTCTTCATCCGCCGCGGGCTGGAAGAAACGGCCAGCTATGAGAATGTTGCGGCCCGCGCGGAACGGCGCAAGTCGAGTGCGCTGACGCTCTTCCGGGACCATCCGCGGGAGGCGTTCCTCGTTATGGCGCTAACCGCCGGTGGGACCGCATCCTTTTACGCTTACACCATCTACCTGCAGAAGTTCCTGGCGAACACGAGCGGGTTTGATCGAGCGACGGCATCGCAGATCATGACCGGGGCATTGGCACTGATGCTGCTGATCCAGCCGATCGCGGGGCGCCTGTCCGACTACGTTGGACGAAAGCCGCTCATGATCTTCTTCGGCGTGACGGCGACGGTTTTTACCTATCCGATCTTTGTGGCGCTGGAAGGCGTGAGGAGCGTTCCCGCCGCATTCGCACTCGTCATGGCGGCCCTCGTTATGGTGACCGGCTACACGTCGATTAACGCGATCATCAAAGCGGAAATGTTCCCGGCCGACATCCGCGCGTTGGGTGTTGCTCTACCCTTCGCGATTGCGAACGTAATCTTTGGCGGCACCGCGGAATTCGTCGCCGCATTCCTGAAGGACATCGGGCACGAGCGCTGGTTTTACATCTACATCAGCGCGCTGGCGGCGTTCTCGCTGGTCGCTTACGTCCGGATGAAGGAAACGAAGACCAACAGCCTGATCCTTGAGGATTAGGGCCTAGCGCTTGAGGTAGCCTTCGAGCTCGTCGCGAATCTCGGCGAGGCTGCTGCGGCCCCATTGCGCGTCCCAGGGCGTGCTGTCCTGAGCGGCCGAGCCGAAGTCGATCGTCAGGTGACCGTGCGACGCGAGCTCTGGACGGGCCTTTGCGAGGCAGGCGATGTCGAAGGGCTTGTCGAACTTGAGACCGGCCTGGTCGCCAGCGACCCAGCTGACGACGGCACCGAACTGGCCGGCGTTGCCGAGATCCAGCATGACGCTGGCGCCGAGCGGATAATTGATCGCGACATCAACCAGCGCGCCGCCTTCGGAGATGTTGCGCAGCCGGACCGGGTTGCTGTCGAACGCGTATAGGATTTCGCCCTTCCAGATGAGCGGATGGCGTTTCTCGTGCCTGTTGCCGAGATCCTGCGGCGCCGTGGGTTCCTCGGCGTCTTCTTGCTCGAGCTGAACAGTGGAATCGGGAAAGCTGCGCTGGATGACTTCGAGCAGCAATTCGGCGCGCTGGCGCGGACTGCAGTCGATCTGGGTTTCGTGCGCAAACTCCAGGCCTACGACGTCATCGCGAAGCCAACGCACGGCGCATTCAAGGCCCGGTCCGTCGCCGAGCTGTAGCTGGAGCATGTCCCAAAGGCGCGGTTGGAAACCGCAGCGGATCATGGCGCCGCCGGATGAGAGGTTCACGACCTCTACGTCATGCGCTTCGGCTTCGTAGCGCGCTGTTGCGCGTTGGGCTGCAAGGCGATGGCGATCGCCGCCGCGATGATTGCCGCGACGGACTTCGCCGCGCTGCACCATCGAACCTTCAAGCGAGTCATCCTTCGCTTCGCGGCGGCGCATCTTGTCGGTGAGGACAAGCGCGGGGCGCTCTCCGCGCACGACGGCGGATCGGAAGCTGTTACGCGAGGGCTCGGACGTCATGATCCGCGTGTACGCAATCCTGGTTACCAAATCGTGTTGTGGAGCGAGGGCGTGGCAATAGCGTTGGAGGCGCATGGCGAAGGCGTCGAAGAAGGCTGAGCGCAAGGGTAAGCTGAAGGTGTTTCGGACGCCGATCGGCTTCCACGACGCCTATGTCGCTGCGCCGAGCCAGAAGGCGGCACTCGAGGCGTGGGGTGCGGATGGCAACCTGTTCGCACAGGGCATTGCCGAGCAGGTCACCGACCCCAAGCTGATGGAGGAGGCGCTCGAGCGGCCGGGCGAGATCATCCGCAAAGTGCGCGGGAGCGCCGACGAGCATTTCGCTGCGCTGGATCGCGTGGCGAAGCGGAAGGAGAAGTCGGAGGCGAAGTCACCAAAGAAGGCTTCGGCACCTAAGGTGCGGGCGCCGAAGCCGAAGCGCGACGAGCTGGAGGCGGCGGAAGAGGCGATCGACCATGCAGAGAAGCGCCACAAGAGCGAAGTGAAGGAGATCGAGCGCGAGATCGAAGCGCTCGAACGGCGGCGGCACGACCTGCTTCGCAGACACGAGCGCGAACGCGACGAGCTCGTCGAGCAGCGCGACGCCGCCCGCTCAACCTATGAGCGGGCGATGCGTGCGTGGGAGAAGGGGCGCTAGTTCCTGAGGCTGTCGGGAACGACGCCGCCGTTTTCGGCGAGCTTCGCCATCACCGCCTTGTGGAGGGCGATATTCTGTTCGGCGCTGCCATGATCGCCGGCGTGGACGTTGAGTTCCTCGGCGAGTTGCTTGCGGGCGTCCAGGCTGGAGTCGAGGTCGAGGAGCTTCAGAAGGTCGACGATCGAGGTCTGGTAGTTGCCCCCGCCGCCCTTCATCGAGGCCATTTCCGAAAGGACTGCGCCGACGTCGACTGGCTGCGCGGGGGCTGCGGCAGGGGCGGGCGCAGTCGCCGTTGCAGTGCCCGCCTGGGGCTGTGGAGCGGCCGAAGGAGCCGCCGTATTGGACTGCGCGGGAGCCGCAGCCTTGGCTTGGCCGTGATGGAAAATCTTGTTCATGATGTTGCCGAAGATGCTCATCGCCGTCGTCCTTCGTCACTGCTGATCTTGCCCGAACAACGAAGCAGCCGGGCAGCGGTTGCGGTCGGGAACGGTCGTTCGGCGCGGT
>JAEVYW010000196.1 GCA_023392555.1 Pseudomonadota bacterium
AGTGATGGAACCGCTGACGATTAGCCTTCTGGCCGGTGGAATGTTCGCAGGCCTGACCGCAGCAAGCATTGCGGCGCTCAAGGGATGGCAGGGCTGGCTGGAGCTGAAGCGCTTCGAGCTGACCCACGGCGCGGCCGACCGCACCGTGCCGCCGGCCGGCAACCGGATCGAAGTGGCGGACCTTCGCGAACGCGTCCGCAAGCTTGAGGCGATCGCCGCCGGCATCGACCTCTAAACAGACCCACCAGCCGCTTCGCGATCCCGAGCGAAACGGCACGGCGGCCCGGCACTCCCCTCGCCGGGCCGCTTTTTCTTTAGAAGCCCAGGCGAGCCGTGAGCCGGATGTCGCGGCCGGCGATCGGGGCGAAGTCCTTCAACTGGCTGGTGCTTCGCCGGGCCTCCACGTCGAACAGATTGTTGCCCTGCAGAGACAGGGTCAGGTCGGGGTTCTCGACCAAAGGGTGCCAGTCGAGCGATGCGTTGACCATCGTGTAGCCGGGCGTGTCGGTTTCGATCGGAGCAGTGCGATTGTGCGCAAATGCCCGCTCGACTTCGACGCGGCCGTCGAACTGGCCGCGAGCGCCGGTTAGCGCGCCCATGATGCGCATCGGCGGCAGGTAAGGGACCGGTCCGAAGCCCTTCACGGTACCGCGGACTGCGTCACCCTGAAGCTCGCCGCCCCAATTGATGCCCAACGCCGTACCGAGCTTCGCCTGAGCCTGCGCCTCGAAGCCGGTGAAGTTCGCCCGGCCCTGCCGGAAGGCGAAGACGGGCAGATCGTCCTCTACATCCCCGGTCGGCGTCACGAAGATGAAGTTCGAGAAGCGGTTGTGATACACGTTCGCGGTTAGATGGACCGCGCCGGCCGAGCCGCGAACGCCCGCTTCCACGCCAAGACTGCGCTCGGGATCGAGCGTGGGATCGCCGACCTCGAACGACTGGCTGGCGCCGTGCGGCCCGTTCGAGAACAATTCGTCGATCGACAGCGCACGCGAGCTCCGCGACAGCGTCAGGCCGGCGCGCCATCCGGGCGTGAATTCATATTGTCCGCCGAGCGATCCCGACCAGGTGGTGAACTTGCGCGAGCGCTCAGGCGTGCCGAGCTGCTCGTCTGCATTGGCATCGAGCTTGCTGAACTCGACCCGCCCGCCGGCTTCCAGGCGGAAGGGACCGGAGACCAGGGTCTGCAAGGTAAACAGGCCCGCCTGGCGCTGGCTGCTGTCGGGAAGGAACTTCTCCTCGCCACGAATGCGCGCATTACGGTCGAGATATTGGATGCCGCTCGTGCCGCCCCAGCCCGAGCGTTCCGACTGCACCAGCTCGACGCGGCCTTCGCCGCCCTTGCTGTAGAAGCTCGATCCGATCGCGCCGGACGCTTCGAGTTCGTCGTGGTGGTAGTTCGCGTAGCCGCCTCTTGCGCGGATGAGGCTGAAGGCCCCGCCGCTTAGCGGGACCTCGGCCCGGGCGTCGAAGCGGGTTTGCTCCTGGTCGATCGTCGGCGCTTCCGGCTCGGCGCCAGGCTCCAGCGAATAGCGGATCGGCACTCGGTAGGTCGCGTTGCGCCGCGTGATCGAGGCGCCGACATTGAGAGCGCCATCGACATAGCCGATCCCAACAGCGCCTTCCTTGGACTCAGTGGCCGAATTGGGCAGGTCGCCCTTCAGACGGGCGAGGGCGTGGACGTCCGGGTCCGGGCTGGCTGCCGCTTCCTCGCGGAGCTCCCGCGACAGGATGTAGCCGCCGGTGCGCAGGTCGTCGGACTTGGACCAATTGCCGTCGACGTGACCGACGAAATTGCCGCCGAGCGGAACGTCGATTGCACCGTTGGCGATGCGCTCATTGGCGGCGCTGCCGTAGCTCAGAAGGAAATCGCCGCCGACCGGGCCGCTTGGACGCGAGCGCGGGATTCGAGAGTCGATGACGTTGACGACGCCGCCGATCGCCGACGACCCGAACAGCAAGGCCGACGGTCCGCGCAGCACTTCGATGCGCTCCGCTGTCAGCGGATTGATGGCAACGGCGTGGTCCGGTCCGGATGACGAGAGATCCAAGCTGCCGATGCCGTCGGTGAGGATGCGGACGCGGTCGCCGGTGAGGCCGCGAAGCACTGGCGCGGAGGCGGCGGGACCAAAGCTAGTGGCGCTGACGCCCGGCTGGCTGGCAAGCGTCTCCCCGATGCTCGGCCGGACCTCGCGGGTGAGGTCGGCGGCGTCCAGCACCGAAACGCTTCCGAGCACGTCGGTGGCGCGACGGTGCACTCCCGTGACGATGATTTCGTCGTTCTGGTCATGATGTGCATCCGAGGCACTCTCCGCCTCGGGGGTGGGCTGCGCCGGCAGTGGCGCTTCTTGAGCGAAGACTGGTGGTGCGGAAGCGAGCGCGAGCGAGAGGTACGCGAAACGTCGTGTCGAAATCATTGTGGAAAAGTCGCCTGAAGTGATTCGGATTCGCGGCTAGACAGAATGATATAATGTTACAAGCTCGCCTCGACGAGCCGCGGCCGCTAGGGGACGGGCGTATGTTCGTCACCCATCTTGAATGCTCGCTGACCCGCGAGCGCTACGAAGCGGGAAAGCCGCACAACCTCAGCAAGGCGGGCAAGCCGCTCCTGGTCCGCTACGATACGGCGCAGGCGAGGCAGACGCTGACGCGCGAGAGCATTGCGACACGTCCAAAGACGATGTGGAAATGGCGCGAACTGCTTCCGCTGCCCGAAGGCGCGGACCCCGTCAGCCTCGGCGAGCCCGAAACGCCGATCATCGATTTGCCCAACAGCGCGGCGCGGGAAGGCGCGGCCAACCTCATGGTCAAGGATGAGGGGCGGTTGCCGACCGGATCGTTCAAGGCGCGCGGCCTGACGATGGCAATCAGCATGGCGAAGCAGTTCGGTATCGAGAGCGTGGCGCTACCAACCAACGGCAATGCGGGCGCTGCGCTCGCTGCGTACGCCGCGCGTGCGGGGATGGAAGCCGTTGTGATTTGCCCCGCGGAGACGCCGGAGATCAACGTGCGCGAAACCGCGGCCTACGGAGCTCGCGTGTGGGTCGCGGACGGCCAGATCGACGAATGCGGCCGTCTGGTTCGCGAAGGCGCAGCGGCGGGCCGCTGGTTCGATTGCTCGACGCTGAAGGAGCCGTATCGCCTCGAGGGCAAGAAGGTGATGGGGTTTGAACTGACCGAGCAGCTCGGCTGGCGAGTGCCCGACGCGATCTTCTATCCGACTGGCGGCGGCACCGGCCTCATCGGCATGTGGAAGGCGTTCGACGAGCTCGAGGCTGTCGGCCTCATCGGACCTGAGCGTCCGCGGATGTACGCGATCCAGGCGACAGGCTGCGCGCCGATCGTGCGCGCGTTCGAGCAGGGCGATGAGTTCGCCGAGCGCTGGGAAGGCGCCGCGACCGTCGCGACCGGTATCCGAGTCCCGAGCGCGGTCGGCGACTTCCTGATCCTGCGAGCGGTGCGGGAGAGCGGCGGCGCTGCAATCGCGGTTGAGGAAGACGCGATCGTTGCAGCGGTTGAGGACGCGGCTCGCGACGACGGAATGCTGCTGTGCCCTGAAGGTGGCGCGGTCCTGGCGGGCTGGCGTGAGGCGCTGCGCCGAGAGCTGGTGGGCCGCGACGAGCGCGTGCTGCTGTTCAACTGCGCGAACGGCAACAAATACCCGCTGCCGGACCGGGCAAAGAGGCTGAAGCTGTCGGAAGCATCGGCGGAAATTCTCCTACGCCGATAAAAGTAAACCCCGGCAACCGAAGTTGCCGGGGTTCCATGCTTTGGTTCCGTTTCCGGTTCCGAAGCACAATTGAAGAATACAATTTACGGCCGTTGAGTCCAGCTGATTCGAGGTCAAAACAGCAGTATTCTGTGGATGAATCGGTGCATAAACCTGTGCGACTCGGCGTTTTGCGAGTCGCGGCGACATTTCGACTCACCGTAGAACTCAAACCGCGTCCGCCAGTTGTCGTTTGCGATGGCAAAATCGAAACGACTCCGAATCGCGAGCTACAACATCAACGGCATCAACTCGCGGCTGCCGATCCTTTTGCGCTGGCTGCAAGAGTTCCAGCCCGACGTCGTCGGCCTTCAGGAACTGAAGTGCACCGACGAAGCCTTTCCCGCGAGTGACATCGAGGCGCTCGGCTACCAGGCGATCTGGCACGGCCAGAAAAGCTGGAATGGCGTCGCTCTCCTCAGCCGCGTCGGTGAGCCCGTCGAAACCGGACGCGGCCTCGCCGGCGATCCGGACGACGTTCAGAGCCGCTACATCGAGGCGGCAATCTGCGGGCTGCTGATCGGCAATCTCTACTTGCCCAACGGCAATCCCAAGCCGGGCCCCAAGTTCGAGTACAAGCTCAGCTGGATGGATCGACTCCACGCGCACGCGCAGCACCTGCTCGATAGCAAAGTGCCGGCGGTGCTGATGGGCGACTTCAACGTCATTCCGACCGAGCAGGACGTCTACAAGCCGGAGCGCTGGCTAAAGGACGCGCTGTTTGCGCCCGAGGCCCGCGCAAAGTTCGACGAGCTGAAGGCGCAGGGCTGGACCGACGCCATCCGCAAGCTCCACCCGGACGAGCGAATGTTCAGCTTCTGGCACTACTGGCGCAATTCGTTCGAGCGCGATGCCGGCATCCGCATCGACCACGTCCTGCTCAGCCCGCCGTTGGCGAAGTCACTGAAGAAAGCGGAGGTCGACCGCACTCCGCGCGGCTGGGAAAAGACCAGCGACCACGCGCCGGTTTGGGTAGAATTGACGGTGTGATTTCGCGGCCCAAGAAAATTGGGGTGGCACTGATGCCGCTTCGCCCGGCATCATCGAACCGTGGCCACGATGATGTTCGATCACGATAAGGAAGGCCTCAATCTCGGCCGGCTTAACGAGGCGGAGCGCAACGTCCTGCGCCTTCTCGCCGAGGGCCATACCGCGAAGACGGTCGCCAATGAACTCGGCTCGACGCCCGCTGCGGTAAACGAACGTCTGCGTGAGGCACGGCGCAAGACTGGCGTAGGAAGCAGCCGCGAGTTGGCGAGACTGCTGAAATCACAAGAAAATCGTCACGACGAAATGGGGGTGGCCAGCCCTCGGGTTCTGG
>JAEVYW010000259.1 GCA_023392555.1 Pseudomonadota bacterium
GCAGAACACCGCGACACCTCCGGTCAGCAACGACTTCGTCGACATCGACACGCTGCTGTCGCGTGCAAGTCCCGGTGGCCGGCGATGACGACGACCACGGACGAACCTAACGCGAAGCGCGGCTTCATCCTGCGCAGCTGGGATTTCCTGCTCGAGCTCTGGGGCGTGCTGATCCGGCCGAGCTCGGTGTTCGCGCTGGGCACCCTCGTGCTGGCGGGCTTCGTGGCGGGCGTCATCTTCTGGGGCGGCTTCAACACCGCGCTGGAACTGACCAACACCGAGAAATTCTGCACCGGCTGCCACGAGATGAAGGACAACGTCTACGCCGAGCTGAAGTCTACCATCCACTTCACCAACCGCTCCGGCGTGCGCGCGACCTGTCCGGACTGCCACGTGCCGCACAACTGGACCGACAAGATCGCCCGCAAGATGCAGGCCTCCAAGGAGGTCTGGGGCAAGATCTTTGGCACCATCGACACCCGCGAGAAGTTTCTGGATCACCGGCTCGAGCTGGCCGCGCATGAATGGGCCCGCTTCAAAGCCAACGATTCGCTCGAATGCCGCAACTGCCACAGCGCCGATTCCATGGACATCACCAAGCAGTCGCCGCGGGCCTCGGTCGCGCACCAGCGCTTCCTGTTCACGAAGGAAAAGACCTGCATCGACTGCCACAAGGGCATCGCCCACCATCTGCCCGACATGCGCGGCGTCCCGGGCTGGCAGTAGCCTTGGCGGGGTCCGAACAAGCGCCTCGTCCTTCGAGATGACCGCTTGCGCGGTCTCCTCAGGATGAGGCTGGGCGGTATCGTCGCCCGTCGAAACCGCCGCCGCGCACACCGCCCTCATCCTGAGGGCCCGCCGAAGGCGGGCGTCTCGAAGGATGGGCCGCAGAAACGGCCTTGAATTGCGATTGCCCTGCGCTTGAACCGGCGGGGCGAATGGTTAGTTTCGGGGGACGGCGAATCGCTTCGTTTCGCCCCTCCTCAAGACAGATATGGCCACTTTCACCCCGCATCAGGATGCCGCGCTCAAAGCCGTCGGCGACTGGCTCAAAGCCAAGCCCGGCCGCAACGGCACGCCGCCGGTGTTCCGCCTGTTCGGCTTTGCCGGCACCGGCAAGACCACGCTGGCGCGCCATATCGCCGAGGGCGTCGATGGCGACGTGAAGTTCGCCGCCTTCACCGGCAAGGCTGCGCTGGTGATGCGCAACAAGGGCTGCGACGACGCCTCCACCATCCACTCGCTGATCTACCGCACCCGCGAATCCGGCGAGGAGCAGCCGAGTTTTGAACTGTGGGACGACGCGCCGGCCTCCAAGGCCAAGCTGATCGTCATCGACGAATGCTCGATGGTCGATGCCGAACTCGGCCGCGACCTGATGTCGTTCGACTGTCCCCTGCTGGTGCTGGGCGATCCCGCGCAGCTGCCGCCGATCCAGGGCGGCGGCTTCTTCACCAACACCGAGCCCGACGCGATGCTGACCGAGGTGCATCGCCAGGCCCAGGACGATCCGATCGTGCGGATGTCGATGGACATCCGCGAGGGCCGCGAGCTCGAGATCGGTCGTTACGGCGAGAGCGAGGTGGTGTCGCGCAAGGAGCTCGATCCTGACCGCGTCATGAGCGCGGACCAGGTGCTGGTCGGCCGCAACAACACCCGCCGCGCCTACAACATGCGGGTACGCCAGCGCCAGAACATCGAGGATCCCTTCCCGGTCGCCGGCGACAAGCTGGTGTGCCTGCGCAACAACCGCAAGAAGGCGCTGTTCAACGGCGGCCTGTGGCGGGTGAAGTCACGCAACACCACGCGCTCGAAATCGCGCATCCTCAGCATGCGGCTGTCGCCCGACGAGGATTTTGGCCACAAGGTCACGAAGGTCTCGGTGCGTGCCGACTGTTTCGAGGGCGGCATCGAGCAGATCGGCTGGGAGCAGCGCAAACCCTATGACGAGTTCGACTACGGCTACGTGCTGACCGTGCACAAGTCGCAGGGCTCGCAATGGGACGATGTCGTGCTGTTCGACGAGAGTTTTGCGTTTCAGGATTCGCGGGCGCGGTGGCTGTACACGGGGATCACGCGGGCGGCGAAGCGGCTGAGTATTGTGGTCTAGCCGTCGTCCCGGCGAAGGCCGGGACCCATACCGCGTGATTTATCGGCATTCTGCGGTGTTCGTACCGCGGCAGATCTAATCACTGAGAGTCTTCGTCAAACTGCTTCCTGGGGTTATGGGTCCCGGCCTTCGCCGGGACGACACCGGATGCGTGGATGCGTATTCGCATCACACATGCAGCCGTCACTTCCCAGCCACAAAATAAAAATCCTCTCTCCCCGGCGGCGAGCCGTAGCTGAACGGCTGCTGGAGACGCTTGGTCGCGCTCCAGACATCGTCGCGGACGATGTCGAACAGCTTTCGGATCTCGACCTTAGGCACCTTGATCTCGCGGGCGAGCGCGAGGGCAAACGGGCTGTCGGTCTCGCCGTCACCATCCATCGCGGTCTCGCCGTGCTTGGCGGCGTAGACCACCATGAAGCCGGCGCCGGGCTCGATGTTGGAAAAGCCTTTCTCGACCAGCTTGAGCGACAGCGTGCGCTGCATCGTCGGTGCAAACGGATTGTCGCGGCACGCATCCAGGATCACCAGCCGCACCTTTCGCGCACCGCCGACCGCGGCAATGACCTGCTCGAGTGCGACGGCCTGCGTCTCGGCGTCCCGGTCGGCGCTGAGTTTTGCATCGACCGGAACGAGATAGTTCACACCGCCGATCTCAAAGCCGTGGCCGGCATAGTAGACCACCGCCCAGTCCGCCTTTTCCGCTTCCTCGGCAAAGGCCGCCAGCGCCTCGAAGAACTTGTCGCGCGTGAGGTCGCGGACATCCGTCACGGACTGGAATCCGATATCGCGCAGCACGCCCGCGATCAGCTTTGAATCGCGCGGCGGATTGGGCAGCGCGTGGACGTTCTTGTAGGCGCCATTGCCGACCACCAATGCGACGCGGCGCGCAGTGGCTGACGCCGGCAATTGCGGCGTCAGTGCGATGAGCCGCTCCTGCGCCATGGCGCGGGCGCGCGCGACGTCGATCTCGTCGAACTTGGTCAGCGAATAGGCCGCCGAACGATAGTCGGCGCGAGCCTGGGCGAGGTCTTTCCTGCGCTCATAGACCTGGCCGCGGCCGGCATGGCCCCGCACGCTGTTCGGATTCAACTGAAGCACCGTGTTGAAGTCCTTCAGCGCGGCATCGAGGTCGCCCTTCATGAGGTAGACGTCGCCGCGATTGTTGATGGCGTACTGGTACTTCGGCATGCGCTCGATCAGGGCATTGCAGTCGGCGAGCGCCTGCTCGAACTTGCCCATCAAGCCGTAGGCGGTGCAGCGATTGCTGGCGATCTGCTGCGCGGTGCGATCGACCTTCTCGGCCTCCGCAAAATCGGCGATCGCGCCATCGAAATCCTTCATGATGATGCGAACGCGGGCGCGGTTGGTCCAGCCGAGCACGAATGTGGGCGTGTACTTGATCGACAGGTTGAAGTCGTCGAGCGCGCTCTGCAGCGCGCCCCGGCGCAGATGGATGGTACCGCGATTGTTGTAGGCGTAGCCGTAATTCGCGCGCTTCTGGATCGCGAGATTGTAGTCGGCCATCGCCTGATCGTCCTCACCCTTGTGCTCATGGGCGAGACCCCGCAGGTTGATGGCGCCGACATTGCTGGGATCGAGGTCGAGCGAGGACGAGAACGCCTCGATGGCGCGGTCGTAGTCGCGCTTGTTGAGCAGCGCATTGCCGACGGCACTGAGCGCGATCGCCTTGTCCTTGCCGCTGACCTTGTCGGCCTTCAGCAAATTCTCGCAGGCCGGCGCGCGGACCTGCAGGTCGGCCTGGCGATCACGGCAGACGGCGAGATCGTCGGCGCCTGGCGGATCGGCCATGGCGGCCGACGCGCCGGTGACCAGGATGACGAGGGTCAGGCAAACGACACGCAGCATGTTGTCAGATCAGCTCCAGCCACCACATTCCCTGAGTCGATCACGGACCGCCCGGGTTCACCAAGGCTCTATAGCCCGGCCAGCTGCGGCCCGTCCCTTGTTTCGACGCGTCTTCTTGACACGCGAACCGGCGTTCACTTCGCTCGAAAGCGCTCCGGCGACCTTTTTTCACACACTCGTGTCCGGGCCACCGTAACAAACGCCCGGATCCCCCGTACCTTGGAAGACCAATCCTGCCGTCGGGCTGTTCGCACAGCGCCAGCCGCCATAGACTAGACCTTCCGAACGAGGATCCGCCATGAACCTTGCCCCCTTCCGTTCCCTGTCCCTGCTCGCCGCCACCGCCGCGCTGACACTGGCCTTCGCCGCACCATCGGGCGCCGCCGAGGACGCGGTGGTGATCCCCGCGCCCGCAATTGACGCGGCGCCCGCGACCGGCGTCCAGACCGCCGTCATCGCCGGCGGCTGCTTCTGGGGCGTGCAGGGCGTCTACCAGCACACCGCCGGCGTCATCAACGCGGTCTCCGGCTATTCCGGCGGCACCAAGGCGACGGCCGACTACCGCGCGGTCTCCTCGGGCGCGACCGGGCATGCCGAGGCCGTCGAGATCAAATACGACCCGGCGAAGATCTCGTACGGAAAGATCCTCCAGATCTTCTTCTCGGTCGTGCATGACCCGACCCAGCTCGACCGCCAGGGTCCCGACACCGGTCCGCAATATCGCTCGGCGATCTTCACCACCTCGGACGAGCAGAAGAAGGTCGCGGACGCCTACATCGCCCAGCTCAATGCCGCCAAGGTCTACAAGAAGCCGATCGTGACCAAGGTCGGCGCGCTGCAGGCGTTCTACGCGGCGGAGGCCTATCACCAGGATTACCTGACGCTGCACCCGACGCAGCCCTACATCGCCTATAACGACATCCCCAAGGTCGAGAACCTGAAAAAGCTGTTCGCGGCTAACTATATCGAGAAGCCGACGCTGGTCAGCGCCAGCAAGGCAACCAACTAAGAGACGGGAGATCCATGTCAGACAGCAAGACGACTTCCGACAAGGTCATCAAGAGCGAGGAGCAGTGGCGCCGCGAGCTGTCGCCGATGCAGTACGCCGTGCTGCGCGAGAAGGCGACCGAGCGTCCCTTCTCGGGCGAGTATGAGCACGACCACCGTGCCGGCACCTACGTGTGCGCCGGCTGCGGCAACGAGCTGTTCGAATCCGACGCCAAGTTCGATTCCGGCTGCGGCTGGCCGAGCTTCACCCAGCCCGCGGTCGAGAGCCATGTCGACGAGGAGCGCGACACCACCCACGGCATGATCCGCACCGAGGTGCTCTGCTCCAAATGCAGCGGCCATCTCGGCCATGTCTTTCCCGACGGTCCGGGACCGACGGGCCTGCGCTACTGCATCAATTCGGCGGCGTTGAAGCTCGAGCCGAAATAAGCGTCAAAGGCCCTGGGTTCCGTCATGGAACTCGGGCGCTTTCTGTGCTTTTCTTTCCTGACGGTGCGGCCGAACAGCGCATCCGGCGGCCGTCAGGGAGGATGCCATGACGATCGGAACCATCCTGATCATTCTCGTGCTGATCTACCTGCTCGGCGGCTTCTCCGGCCGCTTCGGGGGCTACGGCTATGGGCTCGGCCATTCCGGCATGGGGATCGGCGGCGTGGTGCTGGTGATCCTGCTGGTTTTGCTGCTTCTGGGCAAGATTTAGCCCGTATAACTACCTGAATTAACTACGATTTTAGCCAATGCGGACCTGCCATGCACGGATTCATCATCTCCGTTCGCAGGGGTCGCATTTCTGTCAAAACAGCCTATATTAGAGGGCGAAAATGACATGGACGGCGTTCCCGCCTAATCGCGGCCTTCGCCCACCAACCCCACACGCGACCGAAACCGTAGAAGATCAACGAGGTCTCTGACCATGCGTCCACTGCGTCCGTTCAACTTCAACACCTCCGCCGAGCTTTTCCCCGCTGCGATCCGCAAGAAGAAGCGTGCGGGCTTCACCTATCGCCGGTTCGGCACCGCAGCTGAAGCGGTTCAGTTCGCGATGGAGCAACTGCCGACGGATTCGCTGAACGGCGCTTATCTTCAGGTCGAGGAAGCGCGCTTCGACCAGAACGGCATCCGCTCGCTCTATGAGAGCGAAGCCTTCCCGCTGCCGCGCCGTCCCAAGCCGGTCGCGAACACCGAGACCGACGCCGACGCGGCGTAAGCTATTTCGCAAGCCTTCGATGTGCGCTGAAGGCGCGATGACCGAAAGGTCGTCGCGCCTTTTGTGTTTGGGGCGTCTGTGTTTTGGGACGTCGCGTCAGATCCGCGGCTGCTTGTCGAGCCAGCGGCGCAGCAGGCGGACGTTGCGCATGTTGGCGCGGAACATCACGTCGAAGGCGTCGCCTGCGAACGGTACCATGCCGACGACGCCGTCGAGCGCCACATTGCCGAGCATGCGCGCGGTGACGTACCAGGGCGCGCCGAGCGCACGAGCCTCGCGCACCAGCCACAGCGAGATCGCTGTCGTGATGATATCGCCGACCACGGGGATCAGGCCGATCAGCCCGTCGATGCCGTAGCGGATGTTGGTGCCGGGCACAATGAAGGCGACGTCGAGCAGCTTTGCGATCGCCTCAAGCCGCGCCAGCCGCTGCTCCCGCGTCAGATTGCCGAAGGGGTTCGCGGAGAACTGACCGTCCTTGCCGAACTCGAACTGGAATTGGCGAAAGCCCTGCTCCAGCGTCTCGGGGCGAACCTCCTGGCCATCCTGATCGATGATCGGCCCGCGCGCCTCCGTGCCGGAGAAGGTCGCGCGCGAGGTGCCTCCCGAACGGGAAGTGCGATGGATGGAGATATCGTCGTTCGACATGGGATTGGCTTTGGGCATGAAATATGAACGCGCCAGCGATGTCCGGGTTGCTGCGGCGCGCCCTAAAGTCGCGTCACGCCGCCACGGCCGCCGGCTGGGGCTCCTCGATGTATCTATGCACGAGCCAAACAGAAAGCACGCTGGGGACGAAGCCGACCATGCCGTACATGATCCACTGCGACAGGCCCGAGGCGGCATAGGCGAGGCCGGCGAGGACGAAGGCGACCAAGCCAACCAGCAGCATGCGCAGGGCCGGACCGATCCGCTTGATATGGACCAGGATGTCGTCGACCGCGCACATCATCAGCGCCGGCAGGAAGCCGAACAGATAGTTGTATTGCAGGCTCTTGAAGAACACCGCGAACAGCTTGCCGACCTCGCTCCAGCTGGTCTGCGCCCAATAGCCGGACTGATAGGTCAGGATCAGCAGCAGCAGAAACCCGCCGACGAACGGACCGACCAGCGCGAAAACCAGATAGCGTTTCATCAAGCACTCCTCACCCCTGCCCGGCAATTATAGCAGCGCGGTGCGAAGCTTGGATAGCGGGCGGAACTGCCACTTTCGGCCGGCGCTTTTTGCGCTGCCTGCCCTTGGAAATGGCGTCAAACGGCGCCTCCGTTGGCGGACGCCCCCGGGAACAACCAGCAAGCCGACACGTTCTCTGGACACCGTCTTTGACGGCCCCCTGAACAACTCGTTCCGACTTTCTGTTCCCTCTGTCGGGCGCACTGCCCGCAGCAATCGATTGGATAAGCCGATGCGTTGTATAAGCCTCCTGATGATGACTGTAGCCACCCTGTCGGTCGGCCTTGCGAGCCAGCCCGCCAGTGCACAGGGACACCAGGGCACGCGACAGGAGCAGCAGGCCTGCTCGCGCGATGCGCAGCGGTTCTGCCGCAGCGATCTCGGCAATGACGGTGCGGTGCAATCGTGCCTGATGTCGAACCGCTCGAAGCTGTCGAAGTCGTGCAGCAAGGTGTTCCAGAGCCACGGCATGTGATCGCGACGGTGTTGCGCGGGGTCACCGATTGACTGACTCAATTAAGTGACTCTTGCGCAACAACCGTGGAATCCTTCACACGCGGCATTGAAGCTTTGCCGCGTTCGCGCATAATCGAATCGGGCGACGCAGTACCTTCGATTCGAAAACCTCAAGAGAGATCGAGCGACCATGCGCGGATGCTGTCCGCGCAACGGCCGTGACATGCGGCAGTGCAAGCCGCGCGCAGCGCCTCCCAAAGCAACAGCGGCTCACAGCCGCGGAACACCGGGGACGCATTTCGCATGTCACGCTACCACTTCGCCACGCTCGCGCTCATCGCCGCCACCACCGTTACGCTCGCCACCTCGCCCAGCTTCGCGTTCACGCAGGAAGCCCAGCAGATGTGCTCGGGCGATGCGATGCGGCTCTGCTCCGCCGAGATTCCCGACATTCCCAGGATCACCGCCTGCATGGTGCGCAACAAGAGCCAAGTCAGCCCGGCCTGCCGCGCCATAATGGACAAGGAAGCTGCAGCGGCTTCATCCGCCCGCAAGCGCGAAGCGGCGGCGCAATAAGCTCGCTGATTTCGGTTGAATAGCTAGGCGACCAGTTCGCCTCTCACCTCAGGGAGAGGCGAACAAGTCCTACTCGCCCCACTGCGCGAACGCCTCGTTGAAGGCGCGCTCGCCGGGGGCACCCTTCTCGACAGCGATGATGGCGCGGCGCTGGTTGGTATAGACCAGCGGAATGTCGAACCAGGACCGCTCCTTCAGGAGCTGGATGTTGCGCGTGCGGTCGGCGTCGACATTGGAGAGGCCGACCAGGAAGAAGCCGTCGGTGACCTTCACCGCGAGGCCTGCGAGCGGCGCGCCGCGGGCCTGCTCATTCGACTTCATCAGGATGCCCGGCACGTTGGCGATGCCGCCGCCCGAAAAGTCCGGCGGCAGGATGAAGGTCAATTCCGCGGTATGGCTCGCCGGCAGCGATGAATCGGTGTTGCGGCGGAACGAGATCGTCATCTTGAACTTGCGATCGGGGATGTCGATGTCGGCGCGGACGGCGATGTCGGCCTTCTGGGTGCCCGAGGCCTTGATCGGCTCGGTGCGCCACACCACGCAGCCGACGAACTGCTTGCCCTTCGGATCGGAGGGATCCTCGTCATACAGCACGACACGCTGCGCCACGGGCGCCGCCGGCTGCTCGCTCGACGAGGGCTGGCCGACGCGATCGGGAATCTTCGGCTTGGTCTGCGGCTGCGACGGATCCTTCGGCGCCTCGACCACCTGGGTGCTGGGCGACGATTTGAGCAGGCTGGTGACGGTCTGCACGATCGACTTGCCGGCGACCAGGGCCACGCCGATCAGGACGAGCACGATGCCGACGGCGATCGCGCTCTTGAAGGGAAAGCCACGGCGCGGCTTCTTGACGTCGCGCACCGGAATGCGCGGACGGGGCGACGGCGCCTGCGGCGCGTAGCGCTCGGCCTCCTCCATCGACTCGTCGTAGGAATAAGGCACTTCCGGCGGCTCGCCGCGGGCCTCGAGGCTCGGCTCGAGCCGGTCGAACTCCGGAGAGGGCGAGGGCACGTTGGCATAGGTCCGGCGTGCGGAGCGGTTGGCCTGCGC
>JAEVYW010000040.1 GCA_023392555.1 Pseudomonadota bacterium
GTCTATGCCCAGGGCGGCGACTATCACAAGACGGTGAAGAAAGCGCTGAAGGCCCTCGCCCGCTTCATCGTCGCGGCGGTCCCGAGCGAGCTCAAGATCTTCGTCGATACCGCACCGGTGATGGAGAAACCGCTCGCCCAGGCTGCCGGCATCGGCTGGCAGGGCAAGCACCCCAACCTCGTCAGCCGCGAGCATGGCAGCTGGATGTTCCTCGGCATCATCCTCACCAGTCTCGACCTAGAGCCCGACGCACCCGCCTCACCCGCCATCCACTGCGGCAGCTGCACCCGCTGTCTCGAAGCGTGCCCAACCGCTGCAATCGGCCCCGCCGGTCAGATCGATGCAAGGCGCTGCATCTCCTATTTGACCATCGAGCATGACGGCCCGATCCCGACCGAATTCCGCGAGGCGATCGGCAATCGCATCTACGGCTGCGACGACTGCCTCGCCGTCTGCCCGTGGAACAGCTTCGCCGATGCCGCGGCAGCCAACCGCGCCTTTCTGCCGCGCGCCGAACTGGCCGCGCCCTCGCTCGGCGACCTTCTCGCGCTCGACGACGCTGCCTTTCGGGAAATGTTCGCCGGCTCCCCGATCAAGCGCATCGGCCGCAATCGCATGGTCCGGAATTGCCTGATCGCGGCCGGGAACAGCGGGGTTGCCGGGTTGAGCGCGTGTGTGCGCCCGCATCTCGACGATCCCGATCCCGTCGTCGCCGAGGCCGCGGCCTGGGCCATGAACCGGCTTCAGGCCCGATCGAGCGAGGCGATGCAGCCCGCCTGATCGGTGTCGGCGCCCGACGTCAGGCGCGTATCGATATGCGTGACCCGCTCCGGGCTGCCCGGCTGCGACGGATAGAGATAAGCGTCGAGGACGCACACCCGACCGCGGAACTGCAGCTTCACGCTCGACCCTTCGCGAACCTGCAGCGCCGGCTGGCCAAGCCGCTGGATCAGCTCGCCTGCCGTCATTCCAAGCAGGCCGCTACGAACGACCGACGGCGCTTCAACGACCGGCGCAGGTGTCGATGCGGTGGGAACGGGCCGGGTGGCGCAGGCGGACAGGATCAGCATGGCTGACAGGAGGACAATGCGACGCATGGTCCGGACCATGGCTTGGGGACTCCGGAGGCGCAAGCTTGCCGCGACGGCCCGTCGCAGCTAGGCGCGCGCTTTCCCAATTCGACCGGAGACTTAAGTGACCGAAGCCCGCCTCGATGTCCTGTGCATCGGCAACGCCATCGTCGACGTGATCGCCGATACGACCGACGCTTTCCTGGACCAGGAGGGCCTCACCAAGGGCTCGATGCGCCTGATCGACGCCGAGGAGGCCGAGCGTCTCTACGGTCACATGGGCCCGGCGCGCGAGATCAGCGGCGGCTCGGCGGCGAACACGGCGGCGGGCGTTGCTGCACTCGGCGGCCGCGCAGGTTTCATCGGGCAGGTCGCTCCGGACCAGCTTGGCGCCTTCTACAAGCACGACCTCACCGCCACCGGCGTCGAGTTCACCACTCCAGCAGCCGACTTCGGCGAGCCGACCGCACGCTCGATGGTGCTGGTCACGCCCGACGGCCACCGCACGATGAACACCTTCCTCGGCGCCGCTCAGCACTTGCCCCCGTCCGCCCTCGACGAAGACCAGATCGCCAGCGCCGCAGTCCTCTATCTCGAAGGCTATCTGTGGGACCCGGAAACGCCGCGCTATGCGATGGTCCGCGCCATCGAGGTCGCTCGTGAGGCGGGCCGCAAGGTCGCCTTCACCCTCTCCGACAGCTTCTGCATCGACCGCCACCGCGACGGCTTCAACGAGCTGATCGACGGCGGCCGCATCGACATCCTCTTCGCCAATGAGGACGAGATCCAGGCGCTCGCCGGTGTCGCTCACTTCGAAAGCGCGGTCGCCGCCGTGAAGGACAAGGTCGAAACCCTCGTCGTCACCCGCAGCGAAAAGGGCGCCATCGCGACCCGCGGCGGCGAGCGCGCCGATGTCGCGGCCGAGCCGGTCAGCGCGGTGGTCGACACGACCGGCGCGGGCGACCTGTTCGCCGCGGGATTCCTCGCCGGATACACGTCGGGCAAGAGCCTCGAGCAGTCGCTCAAGCTTGGCGCCATCGCTGCGGCGGAAGTGATCTCGCATTATGGCGCTCGGCCCGAAGCGGATCTCAAGGCGCTCGCAGGCGAACTCGCCGCATAAGAAAAGGGCGGCCCGTCTCCGGACCGCCCCATCTTTCACTGACGCTGGGGTCAGCGGGTGGAGTCTTCTCCACCCACGCCCGCAACGCCCGGCTGTAGCCGGTCGACTTCGCCCTCTGGCACCTCGATGATGCCGCGGCCGACATGGCTGCGGCTGCGCGAGTAAGCGAAGTAGATCACCAGCCCGATCGCGCCCCAGGCCGGAAGGACCAGCATGGCTGCCAGCGGCAGGTTGAAGAACAGGAACAGGCAGCCGAGGATCGTCAGCGGGCCGATGATCGCCAGTGCCGGCGTCCGGAAATGGCGCGGGTAGTTCGGTGCCGTCTTGCGAAGCATCATGACTGCAATCGCCACCGCAATGAAGGCGTAGAGCGTGCCCGCATTGGCGATGTCGGCCAAGCGCCCGACCGGGAAGAAGGCCGCCGCAACCGCGACAACGGCGCCGGTCAGCGCGGTAATCACGTACGGGGTCTTCCACTTGGGGTGCACCTTGCTCCAGCTTTCCGGAAGCAGGCCGTCACGCGCCATCACGAAGAAGATGCGGGTCTGGCCGAACAGCAGGATCAGGATGACCGACGGCAGCGCCAGGATGGCGGCATAGCCAAGGGCGTTGCCGATCTTGCTGAACCCGATCACGCGAAGGACGTGAGCGAGCGCCTCGTTCGAGCAGACCAAAGCTTCCTTGTACTGCGGCATCGCGCACTGGCGGGCGAGTTCCGGCGAACCCGTCTCGAGCGGAAGTCCGCCGGCACCCATGATGGGCTGGCCGCCGATGCTTCCAATCGCACCTGCAGCCACCAGGATGTAGATGATCGTGCAGATCAGAAGGCTTCCGACCAGGCCGATCGGAACGTTGCGCTGCGGGTTCTTGGTCTCTTCGGCCGCAGTCGAGACCGCGTCGAAGCCGACGTAGGCGAAGAAGATCGTCGCCGCCGCGCCGACCGCGCCGACGCCCGTGCCGAAACCGCCGAACACGCCGGCAGGAAGGAACGGGTTGAAGCGCTCGGTATCCACGTGCGGGAGGGTCAGCACGATGAATGCGGTGAGGGCGATCAGCTTGATCGCGACGAGAACGGCATTGACGCGGGCGCTCTCATTGGTGCCGATCATCAGCAGCCAGGTCACCGCAAGAGCGATGACGAGAGCCGGAAGGTTGATGAACCCGCCCGGGGCGCCGCCGAGGGCGAGCGGACCGGCCGTCAGGTAAGTAGGTAAGACGATCCCGAACGTCTCTTTCAGGATGGTCCCTGTAAAGAAGCCTGACCAGCCGACCGAAACCGCGGAGGCCGCGATGGCATATTCGAGGATCAGCGCCCATCCGACCGTCCAGGCGATAAACTCGCCCATGGTCGCATAGCTGTAGGTGTAAGCGGACCCGGCGACCGGGACCATTGCCGCGATTTCGGCGTAGCAGAGCGCCGCGACGACGCAGACGACGCCGGCGATCACGAACGCCAGCATCAGGCCGGGGCCGGCCTTCTGGGCGCCGGCGGCGGTGAGAACGAAAATACCGGTACCGATAACGCAGCCGATGCCGAACAATGTCAGCTGCAGTGCGCCGAGCGACCGGTGAAGCGACTTCTTCTCGGCCGTAGCGAGAATAGCCTCAAGCGGTTTGACACGCCCGAGCAGGCCTCCCCGCGGTGCTTGAGTGGCCATGTATACTCCCCTTAACGATATTGCGGCGGAGCCTAGCGGCTCAGCCCCAGAGGGCAATCCCCTACGGCTGGGGCTTGCGGCTGAGGCTGCCGCTGGGGCTAGCGGGCCAGCATCGGGCCTAGCGAGGTGCCGCCGAAAATGTGGGTGTGGAGGTGCGGGACTTCCTGCCCGCCGCGAAGGCCGATGTTGGCGAGGATGCGATACCCCTGGTCGACAAGCCCTTCGTCACGCGCGATCTTGCCGACCGCGCGGACATAGGCCGCGATCTCCGCATCCGACGCTTTCTCGGAAAAATCGTCCCACGATACGTAGGGCCCCTTGGGAATTACCAGGATGTGCGTCGGCGCCAGCGGGTTGATGTCGTGGAAGGCGAGAACGTGCTCGTCCTCGTACAC
>JAEVYW010000180.1 GCA_023392555.1 Pseudomonadota bacterium
TCACCGGCATCTGCATTCCCGCAGCGCAGGGCGGGCTTGGCCTTGGCGCGGTCGAGGCGGCGCTCGTGCTCGAAGAGATCGGCCGCAACCTGACCCCCTCGCCGTTCCTGACCACCGCGGTCGCCGGCGCCCGCGCCATCGAAGGCACGGCTCACGCCGACCGCTGGTATCCGGAGATCCTCGGCGGGAAGGCGGTGCTTGCGCTTGCCGTCGATGAAGGCCGCCGCCACGCGCCCGAGCGGACCGCGCTCAAGGCCGAGCGGCGCGGCAACGGCTTCGTTCTCAACGGCGCCAAGCAGTTCGTCGTCCACGGCAACAGCGCCGACGTGGTCCTGACCGCGGCACGCACCGCAGGGGCACCGGGCGAGACGGACGGAATCACGCTTTTCGCCGTCCCGAAAGGTGCCGCCGAAACCGAAGCGGTGACCCTTGCAGACGCTTCGAAGGCCGCACGCCTGACCTTCAACGATGTCGAGCTCGACGCGGACGCCGTCGTCGGCGAGGTGGACGGCGGCTGGGCTCCCCTGAGCCGCGCCCTCTCAGCAGGACGCGCGGGCGCCGCTGCTGAGCTGGTCGGAGTCGCTGCCGGTGCGACGGCGATGACGGTCGACTATCTCAAGCAGCGCAAGCAGTTCGGGAAGCTGATCGGCGAGTTCCAGGCTCTGCAGCACCGCGCCGCGCACCTGTACGGCGAAATCGAAATCGCCCGCGCCGCCGCCCTCAAAGCTGCAGAGCTGGTCGACTCAGGCGACGCCCAAGCCGATCTCCTCGTCGCCGTCGCCAAGGCCAAGGCGGCCTCCGTGTCAAAGCTCGCGGTGCAGGAAGGCGTCCAGATGCACGGCGGCATCGGCATGACCGACGAGCATGACATCGGCCTCTACATGAAGCGCGACGCCGTCCTCGGCGAACTGTTCGGCGACGTCTATTTCCACCGCAACCGCGTCGCGGAGCTCAGCGGCTACTGATCCGGTCGCTCGAGCAGGAAGTTGAGCCGGGCGCTGGCGATCGGGCTCTTGCGGTCGCGCTGCCAGGCAAACGCCTCGACATTGGCGATGCGCACTCCGAGCCGCTCGACCGTCGCAGTCGCGAACGTCTCGTGATTGGTCCCGGGCCGCATGTAATCGACGGTCACCGTGATCGGCTTCAGGACGACCTCCTTGTCGTCCAGCTCGAGCCGAAGCGTCCGGAACGCCGCAAATTCCAGCAGTCCGGCGATCGCGCCGCCATGAAGATGACCGGGCGCGCCGATCACATCTTCGTCGAACGGCATGACCGCCAACGGTCGGCCGTCGCGGTCTTCGAATCTGAGGTGAAGAAGTTCAGCGTAGGGCGGCAGCGGGTTCACGATCCCGCTCTAGCGGCTTGGACCGCCATGCCAAAGGGGAAGCTCAGCCCTTCGACTTGTAGCCGCACACTGCGCCGAGGATGAAGCTGGTGAACAGCGCCATCTGGACCTTTCCGATCGGGTCGTCCCAACCGAAATAGCCCGCTCCCCACGCGAACAGTGCGATGAACATGGCAAGTGCGATCGCAATCATACGCACGTCCCCCATCGTCGCGCAGGCCCCTCCTGCGCCCGGAAGGGATGCGCTCAATGGGTAAACAGTCGGTAAAGCTTGCGTCATTCAGGGACGCTGCGAAGACCCGGCTCGACGACTAGGACCGCCAGACACACACCTTCATCCGCTTGATCTCCCTCAAGCTTTCGAGCGCCTTCTCAAGCGCTTCACGACGCTTGGCCAAGTCCTGGTAATCCGTTTTCGCAATGTGCTTCACGGGGCTTCGATACGGCCCCGCAGTTCGTCACACTTACTCAGGTGAAGTTGCGACACGGCCTAAAGGTCAGGTCCGTCTTCAAGCTATGCAATCATCAGAGCTTGCCGCTGGAAGGCCGTCTCGGCATAGGGGGCCAAAGGAGCTGCCGCACCCATGAAAGCGCGCGTTTTCGTCACTTTGAAGCCCGGCGTCCTCGACCCGCAGGGCAAGGCCATCCACCATGCGCTCGAAGGCCTCGGCTTCGGCGGGGTCAACGACGTCCGCGCCGGCAAGCTGATCGAGCTCGACCTTGCGGACGGCACTAGCGACGACGACATCGAGGCGATGTGCCGCAAGCTGCTCGCCAACACCGTCATCGAGAATTTCCGTATCGAAAGGCTGGAGACCGCGGCGTGAAGAGCGCCGTCATCGTCTTCCCCGGCTCGAACTGCGACCGCGACCTCGCCGTTGCGATCGAACAGGTCACGGGCCGCGCTCCGGCGATGATCTGGCATCGCGACAGCGAGCTTCCCGAAGGCACCGACTTCATCGGGCTGCCCGGCGGTTTCTCCTACGGTGACTACCTGCGCTCCGGCGCCATGGCGGCTCGGTCGCCGATCATGCGCGCGGTGTCGGATGCCGCCGGCCGCGGCGTTCCGGTGCTCGGGGTCTGCAACGGCTTCCAGGTGCTCACCGAGGCTGGGCTCCTGCCGGGCGCGCTGATGCGCAACGCGGGCCTGAACTTCGTCTGCCGGCCGGTCCCCCTACGCGTCGAGAACAGCCAGAGCCTCTTCACCTCGCAATATTCGGCGGGCGACGAGATCGCGATCCCGGTCGCCCATCACGACGGCAACTTCCAGGCCGACGCGGCGACTCTCGACCGCTTGGAGGGCGAAGGCCGAGTCGCCTTCCGCTATCTCGACGAGTGCAACGGCTCGGCGCGGAGCATTGCCGGAATCCTCAACGATGCCGGCAACGTGCTCGGCATGATGCCGCACCCGGAGCGCGCGATCGAAGCGGCGCACGGCGGCACCGACGGACGTAAGTTGTTCGAAGGCCTGGTAGAGGCGGTCGCCGCCTAGCGGATTGCCTGGAAGGCGACCTGCTGGCAGCCCGCCTCGCCCGGCGGAAGCATGCACATGATCAGCCGGTCGGGTCCCTTGGGATCGACGACGACGACCCGGCGCTCCAACGTTTCGGGATTGGTATAGACCACGACGGTCGCGGCCGAAGCCGGCGCAGCCGCAGCGACGCTCGCAAACCCGGTAAGCAACAAGAGCGACCGTTTCATAAATTCCCCTTTTGTCGCTCTTACCTGATCTGCCTCGCCGGTTGAACTGCAGATTAACGGCCA
>JAEVYW010000059.1 GCA_023392555.1 Pseudomonadota bacterium
GGTGGGTTCATGGCGACGCATGGCATCGAGGAAGTCACGGAGAACGCCATCAAGGCCGTTGCGCGTGACTGCGGCTCGCTATCGATGGAGTGCAGCGACGTTGCCGGTTACGTCCGCGACGTCGGAACGCGCATCGGCGAGCACATGCGGATGCTCGACACGCTTGAGGAAGTGACGACCCGCCTTCTTGCCGACCAGGCTCGGGTTTCGGATTCGACCGATGAGGCCCGGCTGCTCTCCGAACAGGCCCGCGCCAAGCTGGAAGCCGGCCGTGAAGCGATCGACGGCACGATTGCCGGTTTCAAGGGACTGACCGAGCTGATCGTCCAGCTTGGCGAGCGCATGGCCGGTTTCGCCTCGGCGATGAACCAGGTGCAGACGGTTTCCTCGACCATCGAGACAATCGCCCGCAAGACCAACATGCTTGCGCTCAACGCGACGATCGAGGCTGCGCGTGCAGGCGATGCCGGCCGCAGCTTCGCGGTGGTCGCGGCGGAAGTGAAGAAGCTTGCCCACGACACGCGCTCGGCGACCAGCCAGATCGCATCGACGATCGGCGAGCTGACTCGCGAAGCCGGTGCTGTGACGGCCGAGATCAAGACCGGCGTCGAGCGCAGCCGCGCCGCGCAGTCCGGCTTTGCCACCATCAACGATACCGTTCGCGAAGTGTCCGAGATCGTCGCGATGGTCGATCGCCAGACTGAGGGCATCGCGCACTCGACCGGCATGATCCAGACCAGCGTCGATCGCGTGAAGGCCGGCCTCAGCGACTTTGCCGGGGACGCCCGCGAGAATGGCGCCCAACTGCTGACTGCGCAGGATCGCCTCGAGCATCTCGAGCTGCTGTCGAACACGATGCTCGACACGCTCGCCAATTCGGGCGCGGAGATCGACGACACGCCCTTCATCTTGAAGGCTCAGGAGGCGATGCGCGCCATCCAGGGCGCTATCGAGCGCGGACTGGAGACCGGGGAGATCACGATCGATGACGTGTTCGACCGCGACTATAAGCTCATTCCGGGGACCAATCCGGAGCAGTTCGACTCTCGCTTCTGTAATTTCGCCGACCGCTACGTTCAGCCGATCCTCGACCGGGTGAAGGCGAGCGACGACCGGCTGATCGGTTCGGCCATCACGGACGTTAACGGCTATCTGCCGACCCACTTGTCGGAACGCAGCCATGCGCCGGGTCCGGATCCCGTGTGGAACGATGCGCATTGCCGCAACAAGCGCATCTTCATGGACGAGACGACCCGCAACGCGATCCTCAGCGAGAAGCCGGCGATGCTTGCGACCTACCGCATGGAACTGGGCGACAACTTCATCCCGGTGAAGAACGTCTTCGTTCCGCTGTGGGTGAAGGGCCGCCGCTGGGGCAATTACGAGCTCGCGTACCGCGACGATTGATCGCCGCGGCTACGAACCGTCTATTTCAGATCTGGTCGAGGCGAGGGGCTCCGGAAAACCGGGGCCCTAAGTCTTAGTAGTCGCAGCGCGCTTCGGTGCGGGCTTCGAGCAGGTCGAACAGGCCGCGATGCTGGAGCAGGAGCTGCTCGGCGCCGAAGGCGAGGGCGCGCTCGCTCGCGGGAGTATCCGACGCAGCGTGGATGACAGAGACGATCGACGCTTCATCCGGCAGGGCCGGCGCGGGAACATCGATGCCGGCCCGCATTGCTGCGCGATCTAGCAGGCGGCGGATCGGCCACCAGTCGCCGACGAGTGCAGTGGCTGCCCCAAGGGCACAACCGCGACGCTCCGACGTCGCCAGAATTTCAAGCGCATTGCGCTGGGCATTGAGGGAGGCTTCGGTTTCCGCTGCGCCAGGCGTGCTCGGAAGCGGGCCGACGGCAGACGTAAGCCGGACCAGGTAAAGCCGCTCGCGCTCGAATGCCTCCGCCGCGTGGCCCAGCCAATCGCGCGCCGGACCTTCCGCGGCATGCATGTGGGCAAGCTCGACCAGACCCGGATGGCGTCCGTGGATCATGCACAGCAGATGGACACTGTCGGAAAGATCGCGGGCCGTTTCGACGCCCGATCCATCGAGCAGAGCCGTGAGGTGGGGGTGACGAGCGCAGCCTTCCGCGGAAACCCGCGCAAGATGCGCCTCGGCGACGCTGACCGCTGAGCGGTCGACGGACCGATTGATCGCCATTCCCTTCCCCTCGTCCTGCAAGGCGGAGCCTTATCCGCGCGAACAGTACTTCCAGGGTCGTAAAGAGGAGGTTTATGCCCGCGCGAAAAAGGCTGGTTGGGGTCAGGCTGCGAGCAACTCCGGTTCGCGGGCTTCGCAAGCCCCTGATTCCACGGCCTGAACCTGCGAAACTGCTTCAGTGTCAGCAATCGGCTTCGGGAAGAGCCAGGCCGAAAGGGCCACCGCGCCGCCCAATGCAACGTAGCTGGCGATCACCGCGACCGGACTGAAGAACAGAAGACCGAGAAGCGCGATGCGCAGGTAGAAGGGGTTGAAGCCCAGTTCGTTGCCGATCGTCTGGCAGACGCCGAAGAGCGTATCCGGCTCCGGGGTGACGTCCTCATGGGTTTCAACGTTGTGCTGCGCGTCCTGCATTTCGATCTCCATTTCGATGCAGGACACTAAGCAACCGGCGTGCCAAACCGGTTGAATGAAGCGATTACAATACGTTGCGTCGAGTTACTGCCGCGGGCGCCTAGGAAAGTTGGTGGAATGTCCCGCCGCGGGTTGGCGAGATTTCCCAGCTCAGGCTTTCGCCGCGTCTCGCAAACGACGGCGGCCGAGCGTCGGCTCAACCTCGAGCTCCGCCTCGGACATGATCTGGGCACGAAGCTCCGATCGTTTCTCGTGGATGCTGGCGATGACCGGCCCCATCGCGACGCCGAGATCGACGAGTGCGGCCTCCGACAATTGCAGAGAAGCCTCAAGCGTCTCCGGAACGGCGTCGGTCACGCCGGCCTTGTAGAGCTCGGCCGCATGGTTCGGGTCGCGAGCACGGGCGATGATCGGAAGGTCAGGAAATGCCTCGCGCAGCTTGCGCGTCAGGCGGTTGATCAGGACCGGATTGTCCATGGTCAGGATGAAGGCGGCGGGCTGGCGGGCCTTGAGGCGCTCGAACAGTTCCGGCCGCGCCACATCTCCGAAGATGACGTCATAGCCCTCCTGGCGAGCGCCCCCGACCGAATCCACGTCGCTGTCGATGGCGAGGTAATCCTTGGTGTGGGCGTCGAGCATGTCGGCCACCATCCGCCCGACCCGTCCGAAGCCGAAGATGATGACCTGCCCCAGTTCCGCATTCTCGATCGATCCGTCGAGTTCGCCGGCAAGTTCGCGGCCACCAATCCGCCCAGCCGCCTTGCTTCCCAGCCTCGCCAGGAGCGGAGTGATTGTAAGGCCGACCGCCGTGACAACCTGCCAGAAGGCGGCCGTCTCGGCACTGATCAGCTGCGCTGCGGTCGCCGAGCCGAGAACGATCAGCGTCGTTTCCGACGGCGAGGCCATCAGAACGCCAGCTTCTGCCGCAACGGCAGGGCGTGCGCCTTCGAGCCGGAGCAAGACGCCGGTGACGAGCGCCTTGACGATCAGGACGCCGAGCAGGGCAAGCAGGAGGTCCTGCCAGTGGGCCGCGACGAAGCTGATATCGACGCTCATTCCGACGGTGATCAGGAAGATGCCGAGGCCAAGGCCGCGGAATGGCGCGGTGATGACTTCTACCTCGCCGCGATATTCGGTTTCGGCGATAACGATGCCGGCGATGAGTGCACCGAGTACGGCGGAAAAGCCTGTGGCTGACGTGACGAGGCTGGCGACGATCACGACGAGCAGGCAGGCCGCCAGGAACATCTCGGGATTTTTGGTGCGAGCCGCCTGGGCGAAGAGGTGCGGCAGGATGAGGCGGCCGAGGAACAGCATCCCGACCGCGACGACTCCGCCGATCGCCATCGTGCTCAGCAGCGATCCGACGACGTTGCCGGAAACGTGAGGAGCCATGGCACCGAGAGCAAAAACGATCGGCACCAGCGCGACGTCTTCGAACAAGAGCATGCCGAGTGATGAGCGACCGACGGCGCTGTGCGTGCCAACAAGCGGCAGGACGATCGCCGTCGAGGAAAGCGCGAGCGCGAGGCCCAGAGCGACGGAGCCGGTCAGGCTCTCGCCAGTAAGGTGAAGCCCAACCCCGATGACCGCCGCCGACAGTATGAGTTCGGCCGCGCCTACCCCGAAAACGAGACGCCGCATCGACCAGAGTCTTCGGAAGGATAGCTCCAAGCCAATGGAGAACAGCAGCAGCACGATGCCGAGCTCCGCGAACGGCTCTATCGCATGTGCGTTTGAGATGGTGACGTAGTGCAGCCACGGCATTTGCCCCGACAGCGCGCCTAGGCCGTGCGGCCCGACGAGCATGCCGATCAGGATGAAGCCGATGATCGGGCTGATCCGGATCCGCGCGAAGGCCGGGATGACGATGCCCGCAGCGCCCAGGATGACGAGGGCATCGCTATAGCCCGAAGTGCTGAAGTGCCCCTCCATATACGGGCTTTAGAGCAGGTGACCCTTGGTGTGTCACCCGCGGCAGCGCCGAGCGTTGAAGATTTCACGGAGGTGAGAATGACCAAGCAGCTCAAGGCCGGCGACAAGGTCAGCTGGAAATCGCACGGCGGAACCGCGGAAGGCAAAGTCGTCCGCAAACTGACCGAGCCCACCCAGATCAAGGGCCACAAGGTCGCGGCGTCGAAGGACAATCCGGAATATCTCGTTAAAACCGACGAGGGGAAGGAAGCCGCTCACAAGGCGGAAGCGCTTACCAAGCGATAGTATCGCGTGGTGACGCTTGCGGCTGTAAACAGCCGTCATGACGTCAGATCTCGACCTGATCGTTGCCGGAGGCGGCCCGGCCGGGATGATGGCGGGCCTTTTGTTCGCCCGGGCGGGTTGCCGGGTTCAGGTGCTGGAGAAGCACGCCGACTTCTTCCGCGATTTCCGCGGTGACACCGTTCACCCCTCGACGATGGAGATCCTCCACGAGCTCGACATGCTGGAGCGCTTCCTCAAGCGGCCCCACAACCGGGTCGACCGTGCCGAGCTGCGAATGGCGGGGCGCGACTGGACGATCGGCGACCTGTCGCACTTGCCCACACCAGCTCCCTTCATTGCGATGATGCCGCAATGGGAGTTTCTCGACTTCCTCCGCGAGGAAGCGAAAGCCTTCCCGGGATTTCACTTGGAAATGGACGCACCCGTTGTCCGCTTCCTCGAGGATCAGGGCAGGGTCGTCGGCGTGCATCTGCGCGACGGGAGAGAGCTTCGCGCTCCACTGACCATTGCGGCCGATGGACGTGCGTCCCTGGTTCGCGTCATGTTTCCCATCGAGGACCTAGGTGCCCCGATCGACGTCTTCTGGTTCCGCATTGCCAAGAACCCCAATGAAGCCGGGGCGCTTCGCGGCAATGTCGAGCAAGGCCGCGTTCTCGTGATGATTGACCGAGGCGATTATTGGCAGTGTGCCTTCGTCATCCCGAAGGGCGCTGCTGAGAGCTATCAGGCACGGGGCGTTGAAGCGATCCGTGAGGAGGTGGCGGCAGCTGCGCCTGCGGAACTCGATGTGTCCGAGATCGACGAGATTACCGACCTGCATCTGCTGACGGTGAAGCTTGACCGCCTCACCACCTGGAGCCGTCCCGGCCTTCTCGCAATTGGCGACGCCGCTCACGCAATGTCCCCGATCGGCGGCATTGGCATCAATCTCGCCGTTCAGGACGCGGTGGCAGCGGCCAACATCCTCGCGGCGTCGCTAGCGCGAGGAGAAAATGTCGACCCGCTGCTCACGAACGTGCAGGAGCGCCGACTGCTACCGACCCGCATCATTCAAGGCGCCCAGAAAGCCGCCCAGGAAAGGGTGATCGGCCGGGTGCTGCAGATGAAGCAGCGGATTACCCGGGCGCCGCTGATCGTGCGCCTGTTCGACCGCTATCCCATCCTTCGCCGCATTCCCGGCCGACTGATCGGCCTTGGCGTCAGGCGCGAGCGGGTTCGCTCTCCGCTGGCGCCGACGTCCAGCTCGCCATAGCCGTCTCGAGGTTCTTCACGATCTCGTCGAAGAACTGCTCGGTCGTCATCCACGGCTGATCCGGGCCGACGAGGATTGCGAGATCCTTGGTCATTGCGCCGCCTTCGACGGTGTCGACACACACCTTCTCTAGAGTCTCGGCGAAGCGAACAACGTCGGGCGTCTCATCCATCTTGCCGCGGAACTTGAGGCCGCCGGTCCACGCGAAGATCGAAGCGAGCGGGTAGGTCGAGGTCGACTTGCCCTGTTGATGCATTCGGTAGTGGCGCGTCACGGT
>JAEVYW010000121.1 GCA_023392555.1 Pseudomonadota bacterium
CACCGCGTAGCCCGGGCTCGCGAACAGGCGCGGATTCCAGCGATAGGACCAGCCGTTGCCGAAGCTGCCCTGAGGCCCGCCGTGGACGACGAAGGCGATCGGCAGCTTGCCGGTGGCGCCTGCGGGCTTGACCTTGATGCCCCACACGCGGTCGCCGCTGGCGCCGGCGAAGCTGAAGCGGTCGACCTTCACCGGGTCGAGCTCGGCAAGCAGCTCGCGGTTGATGTTGGTCAGCTGGCGAACGCGGCCGCGGCGGTCGATCCGGTAGAGATCGTCGGGCGCCATGATGCTGTTCGACGTGTAGATCGCGCCGCCGTCGGCGAGCGGCTTCACGTTGCCGGTATGGCCTTCCTTCGTCAGCCGCGTAACCTTCCCGGTGCGTGCATCGACGCGGAAGATCGGGCCTTCGAGCGTGTCGTCGGCGGTGACGAACAGCGACTTGCCGTCCGGCGCCCAGGCGATCGTACCGACCGAGCGGTCCCAACTCTGGGTGAGCGCGCGCGTCTGGCCGCTGGCTATGTCACGGAGCTGAAGGACCTGGCGATCGGCCTCGTAGCCGGGGTGCGCCATTGCGAAATAGGCGAGCGTGCGTCCGTCCGGCGAAACCGTCGGCAGATTGTCGGTGCCGTCGTTGGCGTCGGTGAGGTTGACCGGCGGTGCACTTCCGTCGGCCGGCGAAGCGAAGATGTCGAGGTTGGTCGACAAAGGCTCGATGCGGCCCGCCTCGCGCAACGCGAAATAGACGGTGCGGCCGTCGGGCGAGATGTCGATTTCCTCGCCGCCGCCGAACGGCTTCGACGGCGTGTCGCCCTCGAGGTTGCCGGTGAGGCGGACGCCCCCACCGGTCAGGCGGCCGCCTTCGATCGGAAAGCTATAGATGCGTGAGTTGGTGCCGGGCTCCGCCCAGGTGTCCCAGTGTCGCACGAACATCTTGTCGTAGGTGCGGCCCGATCCGGCCGGCTTTGCCGGGAAGGTCGTCGCGGCGCAGGCGAGGTCGGGGCAGTCCTTCTGGTCCGCCCAGACGATGACGCGGTCGCCCGCCGGCGACAGCTTGAACCCCGAAATGTCGGCGCCGAAGTCGCTGATCTGCTGGGCCGCGCCCCCGATCGGCATGCGAAACAGCTGGTCGCGGTCGCCCGCCGCCATCAGAAAATAGAGCGCTCCGTCACGGCCGAAGACAGCATCATGCCCCTTCTCCGCGCCGGTGATCGGCTGCGGGGCCGCACCCGCCTTCGTCAGGTCGAGCAGGTGCAGCCTGTTGTTGCGCTTGTTCGCCGCAAGGTCCGTCGTCGAGATCGTGAACACGGCATATTTGCCGTCAGGCGACACTTCCGGGGCACCGAGCCGATGCATCATGTGCATGTCCGTCGCGGTCATCGGACGGGCAGCGGCGGGGGTTGCCGACAGCGCGAGGGCTGCGGCGGCGACGAGGAGCGATGTGCGGATCATGCCGGAGCCGTAGCAAACCGGCAGCGGCGCGCAAGAACTAGAGCGGGCGGCCCGTGATGCGGGAGATTTCGCGCTTCACATGCTCGTCGATCAGGCCAGGGAGATGGTCGTCGAGCCATTGCTTCAGCAACGGCCGCAGCATTTCGCGGACCAGTTCTTCCAGCGGATTGACCTGCGCTGCAGCCGGGACGGTCGCTGCAACCGTGGTCAGTTGCTCGAAGGCCGTGCGACTGCTCTCTGCGGCCGTATCGTCGAGTAAGGGCGGGCCAAGATCGACCGGTGGAGCGATCGGCTCGTTGAGCTCAAGGATCTCGTCCTCCGCCTCGTCGCGACTGTCTTCGCGATAGTCGACGATCGGCGGCACGGCCGCTTCCGCGTTCCGCGCGTCCTTGTCCTCCGCGATCACCTTTTTGATCGAGGCGAGGATCTCTTCCATCGACGGCTCACGCGCGGACATGCGACGGCTCCTAGCGCTGCGGCGGCGGGGTTTGCGGTGCCGGAGTCGGTGCCGGAATGGGCTCGACCGGCGTGGTCGGGATGCCGGCGGCTTCCTCCGGAGTGACGGTGCGGGTCGACACGACGCGGTACTGCGGGTCCGACGCCCAGTCGTTCCAATTGTTGGCGACGCGGCGGTAATTGCCGAGCGGATCGTAGAGCGGCCCGCCGTCGAGGCCGAGATCGTCGGCTTCAGCCTGGCCCATCGCGTTCAGCAGCTGGAATCCGGCGACGTATGCGTCACGCTTGGCCGTCACGAGCGCGACCTGCGCGTTGAGCAGTTCCTGCTCCGCATTCAGCACGTCCAGCACGGTGCGCGTTCCGACGCGCTGCTCGGCCCGGGCGCCTTCGAGCGCGAGCTCGTTGGCCTGCACGGCGGTCAGGTTCGAAGCGATCGCGCGATTGGCCGCCTGGTAGCTGGCGAAAGCGGAACGCGTATTGGCAACCACCGAACGCTCGGTCGCAACGACCTGCTCGAGGATTTGGCCCTCAATGGCCTGCGCCTGGCGCGTGCGCGCCGCCGGAAGACCGCCCTGGAAGATCGGAATGCGCGCCTGCACGCCCGCCCCCGTCGAGGTCACCGATTCCGGAGCGCCCGGGGCGAACTGATCGTCGGCAGTGCCGAGATAGTTGGTGTAGCGGCCGCTTCCGATGGCGGAGACGGTTGGGAGGCGACCGGCTTGCGCGATGCGGACGTCGAAACCTGCGGCTCGCGCCGAACGCGTGATCGAGACCAGGTCGGGATTGCTTGCGAGCGCGATTTTCACCGCTTCCTCGGCCGATCCCGGCAGAGGGGGGAGCGGCGGCGGCGGCGCCAGCTGGTCGGGACGATGCCCGATCACGCGGCGATAATTCTCCTCGCTTCCCGCCAGGCGGGCCTGCGCCGTAGCAAGGCTCGAACGCGCGAGCTGGAGGCGAGCCTCCGACTGAGCGACGTCGGTGCGCGTCAGGTCGCCGATCTCGAAGCGATCGTTTGTTGCCTGGAGGTTCGTCGTCAGAACGCCGACCTGGTTCTGATTGAGCTCGACGATCGAGCGGTCGCGAATGACGTCCATGTAGGCGGCGACTGCTTCGGTGAAGACGTCGCCCTCGACGGCGCGAAGCGTGGCCTGTCCGGCCTCGACGCGGGTTTCCGCAGCCCGAACCGAGTTGCGGACCGCGCCGCCGTTGAACAACGGATAGCTGACGTCGACCCCAGCCGAGAAGTTGCGGCCGTTTCCGCCGCCGGTCCGGGTCAGGTCCTGATTGACGCCGGCAGTTCCGCTGACCTGAGGACGTCCCGCGGCGCGGGCAATCGCGACGGTCGCATCGGTCGAGCGCAAATTCTCGCGCTGCGCCATGATGGTCGGGTTCGTCCGGTAGGTCGAAACGAGCGCGTCGCGCAGCGTATCGGCGGAGGCGGTGCCGGCCAGAAGCGCTGCGGCGGCGGTTGCGAGTACGGCTTTACGGATCACGGGTCTCATGACTCCTAAAAGGTAAAGGCCCGCGGGCGCTCGAAGCCCGGAAGCGTTGGAATTGCTGCGTCGCCGATCGTCAGCAGCCCGAAAGCGCCGCCGACCTTGCGGCCGGTCGCCATGCGCGTGATCCCGTTCTCGTCGACGATACCGGTCCCGAGCCGGCCGCAGTCGCGAAGCTGGGCGATCAGGCTCTCGGGGATGGTCTCGACCGCGCCGTCGATGAGAATGAGGTCGAAACCGTCAGACTTCGCGGGCTTGTCCGCGCTCGTCACCTCTACGCCCATCGCGGACAGGACCGCGGCCGAATATCCCGACCCTGCGCCCACGACGAGAGCGCGCTCACCGGGAACCGGAGCAAGCGCGGTCAGCAGCTGGCCGAGGACCGACGGAGCCGGCAGAGCGCGGCCGTCGTCCAAAGGCACCGATCGGTCGCTATAGGCCAAGGGGCGCTGACCCTCGGGGACGAACTGCTCCCGGGGCACGGATGCCATCGCCGCAATCACGGCCGGATCGTTCACGCCCTGAGGACGAAGCTGGGAGTCCACCATCGCCTGGCGGGCCGCATTATAATCTGGGGCAGGTGCGTTTGTTGTCATAACTGTTATATTTGTCTAATACACTTGCGATGCAAGCTCGTCTTATCGGGCGTGTTTCCCCGCGCCAAGCTAGGCGAGCCCCCGCTCGTCGAAAGTGCGAGCACTGTGGCAGATAGGCTTGTTT
>JAEVYW010000194.1 GCA_023392555.1 Pseudomonadota bacterium
GCTCTACGACACGTTCTACACGGAGCGCTATCTCGGCAATCCGGCGACCGATCCCAAGCCCTACGAGACGTCGAACGCGCTCGGCGAGGCAGGCAAGATCAACGACCCGCTGCTGATCCTTCACGGCATGTCGGACGACAATGTCGTGTTCGAGAACAGCACTGCGCTGATCGCCAGCCTTCAGGCGCAGAAGAAGCCGTTCGAGCTGATGGTCTACCCGGGCGCGGCCCACGCGGTGCCTGGTGAAGCGCCCAGGACCCACGTCTGGCTCACCATCACCCGCTTCCTCGACCGGACCGTCAAGAACCGCCCCTAACGCTTCTCGCTGGACAAGCGGCGTCGCGCGCCCATATCGGCGGCGACACGCTGGAGGCAGACCAATGGGCTATCGGATCGCCGTCGTTGGTGCGACGGGCAATGTCGGACGCGAGATGCTGAACATCCTCGCCGAACGGCAATTCCCGCTGGACGAGGTCGCCGCGGTCGCCTCCGCGCGCTCGACCGGCGACATCATCGACTTCGGCGAGAGCGGCGAAGAGCTCAAGGTGAAGAACCTCGAGCATTTCGACTTCTCGGGCTGGGACATGGCCCTGTTCGCCGCGGGCAGCGACATCAGCAAGCTCCACGCACCACGCGCCGCCCAATCCGGTTGCACCGTGATCGACAACAGCTCGCTGTACCGGATGGACCCGGACGTCCCACTGATCGTGCCGGAAGTGAATGCCGAGGCGCTGTCCGGCTATCGCGCGAAGAACATCATCGCCAACCCGAACTGCTCGACGGCCCAAATGGTCGTCGCGCTGAAGCCGCTCCACGACGCGGCGAAGATCAAGCGCGTCGTCGTTGCGACCTACCAGTCCGTGTCAGGCGCCGGGAAAGCCGGGATGGACGAGCTGTTCGAGCAGAGCCGCAACATCTTCGTCGGTGACAGCGTCGAGCCGGTGAAGTTCTCGAAGCAGATCGCCTTCAACGTCATTCCGCACATCGACAGCTTCCTCGACGACGGCTCGACCAAGGAGGAATGGAAGATGGTGGTCGAGACCAAGAAGATCCTCGACCCGAAGATCAAGGTCAGCGCGACCTGCGTCCGCGTGCCCGTGTTCGTCGGCCACAGCGAGGCGATCAACATCGAGTTCGAAAATGAGATCGGCGCCGATGAAGCCCGCAACATCCTGCGCGAGGCTCCGGGCGTGATGGTCGTCGATAAGCGGGAAGCGGGTGGATACGTGACGCCGGTCGAAGCAGTCGGCGAATATGCGACCTACGTCAGCCGCATCCGCGAGGACCCGACGGTCGACAATGGCCTCTCGCTCTGGTGCGTCTCGGACAACCTCCGCAAGGGCGCGGCGCTCAACGCGGTCCAGATCGCGGAGCTGCTAGGCCGCAAGCACCTGCAAAAGGCCGCTTAGTTCGGTTTTTGGGGAGCTCGAAGTCCTGCCCACGGGGTAAGGCGAAGGGCGGGGCAGGACTTCTCGCTTCGTTCCGGCAGTCGCTCAAGCTCGCAAAATGAGTGGCTGCTGAAGACGATTTAACGAGTCGGCCGTTAGCGGCGGATGAGCGGACGTGGTTCACGGAAAATGAACCGTGTTGCGCTTCGTGCTATGGCGCGCTCTCCATACTCAAGGGGTCTTGAGCGATGTTCGAACATTGGGGCGAATTCTACCTGATGGCCGGATCGGCAGCAGCGGTGCTGATTGGCCTGATCTTCGTCGTTGTCAGCCTGCTCCAGGACCGGTCCCGGTCGAGCGTGCTCACCGGATCGAAGCTCTACATGGGCCCGATCGTACTCATGGTCAGCTTCGACCTGGTGTTGAGCGCCGCGGCCCTTACCCCCCATATGGATGCCGAGCATTTCGCAATAATCGCCGCAGTCGTCGCCATCTGGGGTATCGTTCGCGCGGTGATCTCACTGATCGGTATTGGCCGTCTGGAAGGTGAGCATAAGGCGCACTGGACCGATCCCTGGTTCTACGCGATCGTGCCGCTGGCTCTGTACTTCGCTCTCGGGCTGGTTGCCGGCGGGCTGTGGCATGGGTCGGAATGGGCGCCGATGGGCGTGGCAGCCACGATCATTGCAATGCTGCTGCTCGCCATCCGCAACGAATGGGATCTAATTACCTGGATAGCGCCGCAGCCCGCCGACGGAGACCCTGACCTGGGCGATTGAGTTCGACGTTCAGGCGGGATGAGCGAGGGGCTGTCCGGTGTGACCCTCGTCAACGGCGCTGCCGCTATAGGCCTCAAGATCGAGCAGGCCTTCGCGGTGCGCGACCAAAGTCGGGATCAGCGCCTGGCCGGCCACGTTCACCGCGGTCCGTCCCATGTCCAGGATCGGATCGATCGCCAGCAGGAGCCCGACGCCCTCGAGCGGCAGTCCGAGGGTTGATAGCGTCAAGGTCAGCATTACCGTTGCGCCGGTCAGTCCGGCGGTCGCCGCCGATCCGACCACCGCGACGAAGGCGATCAGCACATAGTCGCCAAGGTCGAGCGGTATCCCGAAGAACTGGGCGATGAAGATGCTTGCGACCGCCGGGTAGATGCCGGCACAGCCGTCCATCTTCGTCGTCGCTCCCAGAGGTACGGCAAAGGCCGCGTAGGATCTCGGCACGCCCAGTCGCCGCTCGGTCAGGTCTTCGGTGATTGGAAGAGTGCCGATAGAGGATCTCGACACGAACGCGACCTGCAGGGCAGGCCAGATCCGCGCGAAGAAGTTCGCCGGGTTCAGTCCGCTCGACAGCAGCAGAAGCGGATAAACGACGAAGAGGACCAGACCGAGGCCGATGTAGATTGCGGCCGTGAAGCTAACGAGCGACCCCAGCGTGTCCCATCCGTAGCGCGCGACCGCGTTGCCGATCAGCCCCGCCGATCCGATGGGCGTCAGCTTCAATACCCAGTGCAGGACGCGCCGGACGATGGCCTGCGTGGACTGCACGAACGTCAGGAACGGCTCCGCCGCAGGCCCAACTCGGACCGCAGCCGCGCCGATGGCGATGGAAATCACGATCAGCTGGAGCACGTTGAACGAGATCGACGTGGTCACCCGGCCGTCCTAGAGAGCTCGATGCGCCGATGGCGAAGACGTTCGACGGGACGATTCCCTTCAGGAAATCGAGCCAGGATCCTGTGGTGGACGGCGTTTCAGCCGCGGCCGCCTGCACTGCGGAATGCAGGCCCGGCTGCATCACGAGCCCAAGGGCAATGCCAATCGAAACGGCGATCAGTGCCGTGAAAGCGAACCACAGCAGGGTTCGCGAGACGAGGCGTCCCGCGCCGCTCAGGTCGCGCAGGGCGGCGATCGAGCTGACGATTGCGGTGAAGACGAGTGGCACGACCAGCGCCTTCAGCAGCTGGACAAAGATTTGCCCGACCGTGTTGAGGAGCGTCGCCAGCCATCCCTCGGGGCCGCTTTCGCGGGCGACGAAGTCCAGCGCGAGCCCGATCGCCATCCCGAGAAGAACCTGGAAGCTGAACGATCCAAACGCGCGGCGTACAGTGCCGGTGGATTCCATCCGCGATCAATCCGATCCGTGGATCGTCGAACTCGCGCCCAAGCCGGCGCGCCGGCCTAGATCCGCAAACGACCAGAGCGAGCGCTTTCCTTTCTGGGGCGGGACGCTGGCTCGTTCGGCAGGGGCGGTTGCTGCAATTGCTTTATCGACCGGCATAGGCGCTCTCTTTCACCGGTCAGGTAAGGTG
>JAEVYW010000204.1 GCA_023392555.1 Pseudomonadota bacterium
GTTCATCGGCAAAGGAAGTGAACTGGCCGATTCAGCCGTCACCTGTCGCGGTATGGGGCGGGCTCGCCGAAGTCAATCGGCGACGAAGGGAATCAGAAGGGTTTGACGATCACGAGAACGACGATGATCGCCGCGGCGATGCCGGGAATCTCGTTCATGATGCGCAGGGTCCGGTTGTCGAGCGGGCGCTTGCCGCCGGCTAAGCGCTTTCCATAGGTGCCGAGCCAACCCTGATAACCGGTCAGGGCGACGACCAGCGCCAGCTTGGCGCTGAACCACCACTGACCGAACGCTCCGAGGTGGAAGGCAAGCATAAGCCCCAAGACCCAGACGACGACCATGGCGGGCGTCAGGATGATCGTGCGGACGCGGTCCTCACGCTCGATCCAGGCCCGGTCCTCGGCCGATCCGGGCGCCGTCTCATGATGGTAGACGTAGAAGCGCGGAAGAATGAACAGGCCCGCCATCCAGAAGATGACGAAGGTCAGGTGCGCTGCCTTCACCCAAGGGTAAGCGGCACCGAGGAAGCCAAGGAACTGGGTCATTCGGCGCCCTTCACCAAAGCGAGGAATCTCTCGACATGAGCGATCGGCGTGTCCTGCTGAATCCCGTGCCCCAGGTTGAAGATATGGGGTCTGTCCCCCAGCGCTTGCAAGATGCCCTTGACCGTGGACGCCAGCGTATCGCCGCCGGCCGCTAGCAACAGCGGGTCGAAATTGCCCTGCACGGGAAGGCCTGGCGGTAGCTCGCGGTTGGCCCAAACGGGATCGACCGTCTCGTCCAGCCCGACCGCGTCCACGCCAGTTTCACGAGCATAAGCGGGGAGCTTACCGCCAGCGCCCTTGGGAAAGCCGATGACGGGGATGCCGGGCCGCTGATCCTTGATCGCTCTGACGATCTTGGCGGTCGGCTCGATCACCCAGCGGTCGAACTCGTTCGGCGCAAGGCTACCCGACCAGCTGTCGAAGATCTGCACCGCCTCGGCGCCGGCGTCGATCTGGCCTATCAGGTAGGTGACGGTGACTTCGACGATGCGATCGATGATCGCCGCGAACTTGGCGGGGTCGGAATAAGCAAGGCGGCGGGTCACCGACTGATCGCGGCTGCCCTGGCCGGCAACCATATAGGTCGCAACCGTCCACGGAGCGCCTGCAAAGCCGATCAGCGTCTTCGATGGGTCGAGCTCTGCCTTCACCTTCCGTACGGTCTCGTAGATCGGCTCCAGGCGGCCAGGAAAGAATTGCAGGTCGTCGAGATCGTTGGTCGACAGGACCGGCGACAGGCGCGGCCCTTCGCCGGCGACGAAGGTCAGATGCTGGCCGATGGCGAACGGGACGATGAGGATATCGGAAAAGAGGATCGCGCCATCCAGCTCAGGAAAGCGCCTGAGCGGCTGCAGCGTCACGTCCGCTGCGGCATCGCTGTCATAGACGAGGTCGAGAAAGCTGCCCTTCTCGGTACGCAGCTGGCGATACTCCGGGAGATAGCGTCCGGCCTGCCGCATCATCCAAACGGGCGGAGGATCGACCCGCTGACCGTTCAGGACGGCGAGCATTGGCTTGCCAAGCAGCGTACCGGGCTGGTCCGAAAGGCTCGACGCCACCCTCTTACTCTCCCTTATATAAGATTCTTAGAAGAAGATTGATGATGTTGATGGGCGCCGCGACGCGGGGTTTAGAAGCGCCTCCCGATTTTGCCAACAGGGCGGTGTGGCGCCTTTCCCTCGTGCGATCCGCGAGTCGAAGATGAATCTTCCCATGACTCACAGGCTGGGGGCGAAATCTGCCCATCGTGGATGAATCATGGGATCACCCGAAATGGAGCGGGATGATGGGGTGCGTTGAGCCCCTCCCCATGCTCGCGCTAGTACGTCACCCGCACTTTTCCACAAGGTTGTCCTTTGTCGCTCATCCTCGCCTCCACCAGCTCCATCCGCCGTCAGATGCTCGAAGCCGCCGGGGTCGAACATTCGGCCGTTCCGCCGGAGGTCGACGAGAATCCATACAAGATCGTGCACCCGCGGCCCGAGCAGCTTGCACTTGCACTCGCCGCTGCGAAGGCAATGAAGGTCAGCCAGGCCAATCGCGACCCTTGGGTCATTGGAAGCGACAGCGTGGTCACGGTCCAGGGTATCGGCCGCTGCGACAAGCCCGAGAGTCGGGAACATGCCCGCGAGCAGCTCAAGCGCTTCTCCGACCGGCGAATGCATCTCACCAGCGCGGTCGCGCTTGCGCGTAACGCCAAGGTCGACTGGCAATATGCAGAGACTGCGACCCTCAAGGTTCGCGAGCTGTCGGACCGTTTCATCGACGAATATCTCGAGGCCGAATGGCCGGAGATCGGTTACACGGCCGGCGCGTTCCGGCTGGAAGCTCGCGGAGCCCAATTGTTCGACTTCATCGAAGGAAGCCATTTCACGATCCTCGGAATGCCGCTGTTGCCGCTGCTTAAGGCGCTCCGTGAGAGAGGATTGCTGACGTCATGACGGCGGCTCGCCAGCTACGCCTGGCCATCACCGGCTCGATCGGCATGGGCAAGACGACCGTCGCAGCCATGTTCGAGAAGGCAGGTGTGCCGGTATTCGATGCCGACGCCGTCGTGAGGGATCTTCAGGCCAACGACCCCGAGCTGATCGAGGCAATCGGCCGGCGGTTTGTCGGCAGCGTCGTCGGCGGGAAGCTCGACCGCGACGAACTGTCCCGCCAGGTCCTCGGTTTTCCGGACGAGCTCCAGGCGCTCGAAGCGATCGTCCATCCCGCCGTCCAGAAAACGCGCGAGCATTTCATCGAGCAGAACAGTCAGGCGCCCGCGCTGCTATTCGACATTCCTCTGCTGTTCGAAACCGGCGGCCAATCCGCGTTCGACAAATTGATCGTCGTGTCCGCGCCCGCCAATGTTCAGCGCCTGCGCGTTCTCGCGAGGACGGGCATGAGCGAAGCCAAGCTCGACGCCATTCTCGCTCGTCAGATGCCGGATTCGGAGAAGCGGGGTCGCGCTGATTTCATCGTCGAAACCGGTACCGACCTATCCACAACTGAAGGCGAAGTTCGTCGCATTCTCGCTTGTCTCGGACTCGCCACAGGCGGATAAAAGAAAAGTGCGGGAGATCATCTTCGATACGGAAACCACGGGGCTGAACCCGGCCGGCGGCGATCGCATGGTCGAGATCGGCTGCGTCGAGATGATCAACCGGGTCGAGACCGGCCGCCATTTCCATGCCTATTTCAATCCCGACCGCGACATGCCCTCCGAGGCCGAGGCGGTGCACGGCCTGTCGAGCATCTTCCTCTCGGGTCAGCCGCGGTTCCTCGACCGAGTCCAGGAACTGCTCGACTTTCTCGAGGATTCGCCGCTCGTCGCGCACAATGCGGCGTTCGACTTCGGCTTCCTCAACAATGAGTTGAAGCTGTGCGGCCAGTCCCTGGTCTGCACCAGCCGGATGGTCGACACCCTCGTGCTCGCTCGGACCAAGCACCCGGGCGCGAAGCATAGCCTCGATGCCCTTTGCACGCGCTTCGGCGTCGATCGCAGCATGCGCGTCAAGCACGGCGCGCTTCTCGACGCGCAGCTTCTAGCGCAGGGCTATATCGAGCTGACCGGCGGCCGTCAGATCGGGCTCGGCCTGGTGGCCGACACGGACGCGTCCGAGATCAAGGTCGGCGGGCCGACTGTCACGGTCCGGGAACCGCGCGTGCCGCGGCCTCACTTTGCCTCAGCCGAGGAACTTGAAAGGCATCGCGGCTTTATCGCTAAGATCGCCAAGCCGCTGTGGGAGCGTTTCGCCTCCGCTGCATAAGGCGATCAAGCCTATGCAACGCCGCGATCAGTCTGCGGCGCCAAGCGAGAGAGGAGGGCAGCCAAGTGGACGTTCGAGTGACGGGCCATCAGGTCGATTTGTCGGAGTCGGTCCGCGACCAGGCCTCAGGCCGGATGGAAGCACTTGCCGAGAAGTATTTTTCGCGTGCCGTCGCAGCCAATGTGACGTTCGGCGCGGGACCCCAGAACGATTTCATCTGCGATATTGTGGCGCCGGTAGCGAACGGTGTCGTGTTGAAGGCGCATCATCGCGCGCCCCAGTCGGGAATCGCCTTCGAAGGCGCGGCTGACAAGATCGAAAAGCAGCTCCGCCGCTACGCCAAGCGTCTCCGCGAGCATAAGGGGAATGGTTCGGATCGCGAGATCGTCGAAGATGCGGGTTATACCGTCTTCGGCTCGCCGCCCGAACAGGCGGAGGAGGCCTCGGCTCCACCGATCGTCGCCGAGACGCGCGTCGATATTCCCGACGCCAGCGTGTCCGATGCGGTGATGCTGATGGACCTTCGCAACACCAATGCCCTGATGTTCAAGAACTCGGCCTCGGGCCAGTACAACATGATTTATCGCCGGGATGATGGGACGATAGGCTGGGTTGAGCCGCAAGCGAGCTGACCCCATCTGACAGCGCGCCAAGGCTTGCGTACGGCGGGCTCCGGTGTTGAAGAGTTCGTAACATGCAGCTTTCCGAGTTCCTGGATTTCGATGCGATCAAGCCGGCCATGCCGTCCGCGAACAAGCGTGGGCTGCTGCAACAGCTCGCGCAATTGTCGGGACAGCGCACCGGGCTCGACTCGAACGAGATCCTGTCGAGCCTGGTCGAGCGCGAACGGCTTGGTTCGACCGGCTTCGGTCACGGCGTCGCCATTCCCCATGGCAAGGTCGAGGGGTTGAACCAGATCTATTGCCTGTTTGCGCGGCTCCCCGAAGCCATCGACTATCAGGCGA
>JAEVYW010000218.1 GCA_023392555.1 Pseudomonadota bacterium
CGCTTGTACAGGGCATGGTTCAGCGTCTGCGTGAGCCGCCGCCGGCTGGTCAAAGCGTCGTCATCCAGGCTTCGACTGCCTCGAAGTGATCTGCCCAGGTCGGCGCATTGTAACCCTCCAGCCGCGACAATTGGGCTAACCGCATCGCGCTATCAGCTTGTGCGAAATCGAGGATGGCTCGCTCCCAGGCAGGGCCGTCGAGCGGATCAAGATAGTCGGGGACATCCTGCGCGATCTCGCGGAAGACGGCGAGGTCGCTCGCGATCGCCGGCGTTCCGGACCGAAGAGCTTCCACCAGCGGAAGCCCATAACCCTCCACCAGGCTTGGGAAGAGCAAGGCTCGCGCATTCACGAGATAATCTGTCAGCTCCTGATCGCTGCACCCGCCAATCTCGACCACTGTGCCCTTAAGCCGTTCGCCGCGGTCGAGAATGTCGAGCACCTGCTCCGCTTCCCACCCCCGCTGGCCGATAACTAAAAGCTGAGGCGCTGAATCGCCAAGCTTCTCGACCATCCGCGTCCACACGTGGAGCAGCATGAGGTGGTTTTTGCGCGCCTCGATCGTGCCGAGAATTACGAAGTAGGGGCGCGTATTGATCGCTTTCGATGGCTCGTGCCGCTCGAAAGGCGTGCTCCCGAGCAAGGCCGCCAGCGACGGCGGTACGGTCAGCTTCTCAGCCTGCGCGAAAGCCTCGAGGTCGCGGAGCGTGGCCTCGCTGTTTGCGACGATACCGGTTCCCGTGCTCAGGACGGTACGCATCCTTTCGTGGTGCTTTGGCATCTCGCCCTGCCGGCAGAATTCGGGGTGGGTCACAGGGATTAGGTCGTGGACGAAATAGATCGGTCGAACGTCGTTTTGACCGAGCCAGCGGCGGAACCTCGGATCGTTCAGCCCAGTGTGGCCGACGTTTAGATAGAGCCGTCCTTTGCCTTCCAGCGGCCCGTGGATTGCCGCGCCGAGACCGCCCTTGACGAGGGCCCGCCGCAAGTCACCCGGCGGTGCCCTTAACAGTTCGAAGAGCTTGGCAGAGGAGCGCGTCCCCAGGAGCCTTCGGCCGTGTCGGTGCTGTATGACCGCCTGCGACCGGCTACCAAACTGATCAAGATAGGCTAAGCAGACGCGATCAATCCCAGTCGGGCGGCGGCCTTCCCAGCGGCGCCACACCAGCCTTGTCACATCGAGCAGATATTCCGCGTCGTTAACCAGAACGCCCCGTCACCATGAATTGCCGCCTTCGCGTGACATCACCTCTACCCTGAAGACGTGGGCGCGCAACTCGGAGCTCCGCCAAGCTTCTCGCTGACGCGCGAAGCGGATATCAGGCGGCATGCCTCTCTACGCAATCGAAGGACTCTTTCCGCAGCTTGACGACGGCGCATTCGCGGCTCCGTCCGCCGACCTGATCGGAGACGTTCGCCTCAGTCCGCGCTCCAGCGTCTGGTTCGGTTCAGTCATCCGCGCCGACAACACTCCGATCATCCTAGGCGAGGAGAGCAATTTCCAGGATGGCGCAATCGGCCATTCGGATCCGGGCGCTCCGCTGACGATCGGGGCTCGAGTGACGGTCGGCCATCAGGCCATACTCCACGGCTGCACCGTTGCCGACGACTGCCTCGTCGGCATGGGCGCGCGGATCCTCAACGGCGCCTTTCTCGGTTCCTTTTGCCTCGTGGGGGCAGGGGCTCTCGTCACCGAGGGCAAGAGGTTCGAAGAGGGCGGATTGATCGTCGGTTCGCCTGCGCGGCTGGTCCGGCCGCTGACCGATCAGGAGAAGGCCGGACTGCGCCTGTCGGCCGTTCATTATGCCGAGAAGGCGGCGCGTTATGCCGAGGGTCTTCAGTTACTTCGCTGACACTTGAACGCCTGGCGGAACGCGCCACTTTGATTGCATGATCGACATCCGCAAATTCGACTCGCTCGGCCACGCCGATCACGGCTGGCTCGATGCCCGGCACCACTTTTCGTTCGCGAATTATCACGATCCGAGCCGCATGGGCTGGGGCCGCATTCGCGTCTGGAACGATGACAAGATCGCGGGCCAGTCCGGCTTCCCGCCGCACCCCCACCGCGACATGGAGATTGTGACCTACGTCCGCACGGGCGCAATCACGCACCAGGATTCGATGGGCAACAAGGGCCGCACCGGCGCCGGCGACGTGCAGGTGATGAGCGCGGGCACTGGCGTGGTTCACGCCGAGTATAACCTCGAGACCGAAGACACGACGTTGTTCCAGATCTGGATCGAGACCGATCGTCCGGGCGCCAAGCCCGCCTGGGGCGCAATGCCGTTCCCAAAGGAAAGCCGCGAAGGGCAGTTCCAGCTGCTCGCAAGCGGTGACCAGGGCGATGGAGCGCTCTCGATCAACGCCGATGCGCGTATCCTCGGAGCGACGCTGAAGGCGGGCGAGACGCTCGACTATGAAGCCGATCCGTCGCGGCACCTCTATCTGGTCCCGAGCGGACGGGTCGACGTGAACGGCACGGCCGCCTCGGCTCGCGACGGCGTTGCGATCACCGGCGAGCAGAAGATCAGCATCACCGCGCAGGACGACTCGGAATTGGTCCTCGTCGACGCCCGCTAACCCATAAGCAGCTGATCCGCCGCGCTTTTGCGGCGGGTCGGCTGCCGTTCATCCGGCTTGTGCTTGTATATGCGGCGTCAGGGCGGCATGAGCGACGGAGTCGCCGCGCTGGAAGAGCGCGCGAGCTCCGAAATTTATGAAGCGGGTGGGAATGAAGCTTAAGTTGCGTGTGGGAACAGCGGCCATCGCGCTTTCAGGCGCGACGCTCGGCGGTGCGCCCGCGATCGCGCAGCAGACCGCAGCTCCCGCGGCCAGCACTGCCCAGCCGAGCGCCGACACCGTTGGCCCGGCGCAGCTCAAGGACTTCAGCCTGAGCGGGACAGTTACCCGGCGCGCGGATCCCGCCGCGCCCGCGGCGACGACTGCACCGCGGTCAACGACCCGCAGCGCCGAGACAGCGCCGGCGCAGACCGCTCCGGCGGCTCCAACCCGCCAACGCCGTGAAACTCGAACTGCCTCGGTGGAGCCGCAGGCGCAGGCTGCCCGGGAAACAAGCCAGGCGCAGCAGGCGGCCGCACGTCCGGACCCGTTCAACTTCGCGCCTCCGACGCCCGCTCGCGACAGCGGAGCAGGATTTGCACCGGCCACGATCGCCCCGGCCGCCGTGGCCCCGCTCGAGCCCTACACGCCCGTCGCCGAGGACAGCGGCGGCATGCTGAAGTGGCTGCCGTGGATGGTGGCGCTGATTGCCGCAGCGGGTGCGGCCGTCTGGTATTTCCGCCGTCAGCGTTCGGGCGGTTACGCCTTCGCGGGAGCTGGCGCAGATGCATCCGCGTTCGACATGGGCCCGACGGTTGCGCCGCCTCGGCCGGCGCCGCGCGCTCCGGTTCCTGCGCCGCAGCCTGCCGCACCGCCTCCGCCGGCAGCACCCGTCGGGATTGTCTCGACGCGGCTTCGACCGACGCTCGAGATCGAATTCGTGCCGCAGCGTGCGGTGATCAACGACGATGGTGCGACGATCGAGTTCGAGATCGGCGTGTACAATTCGGGCAGCGCTCCGGCACGGGACGTGCTGGTCGAAGCCGCCTTGTTCAATGCGGGCCCGGAGCAGGACCAGTCGATCGGAGCCTTCTTCGCGCGGCCGACCGCCGCGGGTGAGCCCATCCCGGCACTGCCGCCGCTGCAACGGATGGCGTTCAACCACGCCCTCACCATGACTCGCGAGCAGATGCGGCTGTTCAGCGTCGAGGATCGCTCGGTCTTCGTTCCGGTTATCGGCTTCAACGCTCTGTTCAAATGGAGCGGCGGGGACGGCCAGACCTCGGCAAGCTACATCATCGGCCGCGATGGCAATGGCGACAAACTGGCGCCGTTCCGTGCCGACCAGGGCGCGAAAGTGTTCCGTGACGTCGGCGCCCGCGAGCACAGCCTCGCCGTTCGCAAATAAGCTACCCGAACTCTGGTAGCGCCAGACCGCTCCGCCTACGCGTCCGGGCGAAGTTCACGGTAAGCCAACTGCCTGTATCCTGAACCTTTCCCGGGTGGAGGGTGTCATGGGTTGGTTGATTGGCCGTTCGAAAGTTGTTGGAAATCCCGAGGAAGCTCGCCGGCAGGCGATGCAGAAGCTGCGCACCTTGGCGGAGCTTGACGATCCCGAAAGCGTCGTCGTCCCGATCCTGATCGATGCCATCCTGCTCGTCGAAGCCTATCGCGGCGCGCGGCATCAGGTGACTCAATTGCCTGAGCTGACCGAAAGCGTCGATGGGTTGTTGCGCGAAATCACGATCGTCGAAAAATCCAAGGAATGGGCCGCCTGACGCGGGCGGCCGTGCCTGCATGGACAAGGGCGCCCGCAGCGCCATAGAGCGGCCCCACTAGTTCCGGAGGGGAGTCGCTGCATGCGCCGTTCGTTGATCCTGTTTGCGTCCGCCGTGCTGCTGTCCAGCGCCGGCACTGCCCAGCAGGCGAGCACGCCGCCGTGGGCGCCCGATATCCCCGCCAGCTTCACGGTCCCGTCGAACCCCGATTATGACGTCCGCGAAGCGATGATCCCGATGCGCGACGGGGTGAAGCTCTACACGGTCATCGTCTCACCCAAGGGCGTAACCAATGCGCCGATCATCCTGACGCGCACGCCGTACAATGCCACCGCTCGAGCGAAGCGGTCCGACAGCGACCAGATGGTGAACCGGCTGCCGGAGGCCGACGAGCTGTACGTCCGCGACGGCTATATCCGCGTCTATCAAGACATCCGTGGCAAATATAAATCCGAAGGCGACTATGTCGTCACTCGCCCGCCGATCGGCCCGCTGAACCCGACCAAGGTCGATCACACGACCGACGCCTATGACACCATCGCCTGGCTGGTCGATCGGAAGAATCTGCCGCAGTCGAACGGCAAGGTCGGAATGGTCGGATCGTCCTATGAAGGCTTCACGGTCGTTGCCGCGCTGCTGAATCCGCACCCGGCGTTGAAGGTCGCGGCGCCGCAGAGCCCGATGATCGACGGCTGGATGGGCGACGACTGGTTTCACCATGGCGCTTTCCGCCTGGCCAACATCGCCTGGATCGGCGCCCAGACCGGCTACAAGGGAGAGGGCAAGGCGCCTTCGACCGGCGGCTGGGACGATTACGACAATTTCCGCCGCGTCGGCTCGGCCGGCGATTGGGCGAAGCTGCGCGGTTACGACCAATTGCCGTTCTGGCGGAAGATGAGCGAGCACCCCGCCTATGACGCCTTCTGGCAGGGGCAGGCGATGGACAAATTGCTCGCCGCCAACCCGTCCAATGTCCTGACCTTCTGGGAGCAGGGGCTTTGGGACCAGGAGGACATGTACGGCGCGATCCACGCGTGGGAGGCGCTGAAAAGCGCGGGCAAGCTTGGTAACAACTACCTGGTGATGGGCCCGTGGCGGCACAGCCAGATCAACCGCAATGGCGAGACCTTGGGCCCGTTCCACTGGGAGGGGGATACCGCGCTTCAGTATCGGCGCAACATGCTGCTGCCGTTCTTCAATGCCTATCTGAAGGACGGCGCGCCGCCCTTCACCCCGCCGTCGGTGACGCTGTACGACGCAGGCCTCAACCGCTGGGACCGCTATCAGCAGTGGCCGACCGGAACGAACCAGCCGATCTATCTCCAGGGCAATTTCGGCCTCGGTTTCGGCGCATCGTCGGCGGGTGAGGACAGCTATGTCTCCGATC
>JAEVYW010000308.1 GCA_023392555.1 Pseudomonadota bacterium
CGACAATGCCGTGCAAAGGGCGCACCCAGCGAAGCGAAGACGAACTCGCCGAGGCATCGCTCCAGCGCATCGACTTCGGCCAGGGAAAGCCGCGGATGATCCGCTCAACGATTGGCCCGAGCAGGTCGCGCGTGGGCTGGCCCGGCTTCTCGACGACCGCGAACCAGACGCCGTCGCGCTCCTCCAGCTGCTCATGCGGCAGGCCGGTCTTCCGCAGGAACCCTTCGAGCGCCTGCGGCGGCGCACTGGTGCGCGGCCCCTTGAGCTCTTCGCGGCTCGCTTGCGTCGCCTCGGGGAGCCCGCGAGCGATGAGCGCCAGGCGGCGCGGCGTCGACCAGACGTCGATCGCCTCCGCGCGAACTCCCACCGCATCGAGTTCCTGCGCAAACAGGCGCGCAAGATCGTTGCGAGCGCCGGCCTGCATCCGCGCCGGGATTTCCTCGCACAAGAACTCGAGAAGGAAGTCGCTCACGCCGACCACCCGTTGCAATCCATCCAGGTCGCGCAGGCGGCCTTCGCGAGGTCGCGAACGCGGCCGATATAGGCCTGTCGCTCGGCGACCGAGATCACGCCACGCGCCTGAAGCGTGTTGAAGATGTGGCTCGCCTTGATCGCCTGCTCATAGGCGGGGATCGCGAGCTTTGCGGCGATGCAGGTCTCGCTTTCCGCCGCGGCCTTGCGAAAGGCGTCGAACAGACTGTCCGTGTTCGCCACTTCGAAGTTGTAGCGCGACAGCTGCTTCTCGTTCTCCAGGAACACGTCGCCATAGGTCACGCCGGCGTCGTTGAACTTGAGGTCGAAGACGTTGTCGGCGCCCTGGATGTACATGGCCAGGCGCTCCAGCCCGTAGGTCAGCTCACCTGAGACCGGCTTGCAATCGAAGCCGCCAACCTGCTGGAAATAGGTGAATTGTGTCACCTCCATGCCGTCGCACCAAACTTCCCACCCAAGCCCCCACGCACCGAGCGTCGGGCTTTCCCAATCGTCCTCGACGAAGCGGATGTCGTGCTTCAGCGGGTCGATCCCGATCTCAGCCAGGCTGCCGAGGTACAACTCCTGAAGGTTGGTCGGGCTCGGCTTCAGAATGACCTGATACTGATAGTAATGGCCGAGCCGGTTCGGGGTCTCGCCATAGCGGCCGTCGGGCGGGCGGCGGCAAGGCTGCACATAGACCGCCTTCCACGGGTTCGGCCCCAGCGCGCGAAGGACGGTCGCCGGATGGAAGGTCCCCGCGCCCATTTCCATGTCGTACGGCTGCAGGATCACGCAGCCCTGCGCGCTCCAGTAGCGGTGCAGGGTAAGGGTCAGGTCCTGAAAGCTGAGGGCCAAGGTGCGTCCGTCGTCAGTATCGAAGATGAACGCGGGCTTTGGCGCATGCGGTTTCGGCCCGCAAGTGGACGCAACGACTTCCAGTCCATACATCCAGCGTCAATTCAACTGTGGGCAGACACGTCGGCATGATCAAAAGCCTGTTCAAACGCGCACTTACCGCCGTCGGCATCCTTGCCGTCGCAGCGTCGCCGACGACCGCGGCCCATGCACGTGCCCGCGGCCCTGCCCTTTGGCAAGTCTCCGACAGGGACACGACCATCTATCTGTTCGGGACCATCCACCTTCTTCCGAAGAATTCCTCCTGGCGCACTGCGAAGTTCGAGCAAGCCGTGCAGAAATCGCAGGGCTTGGTTCTCGAAACTTTGATCGACACGGCCAATCCGGCGCAGCTCGCCGGCCTGATGGCGCAGATGGGCTTTGCGAGCGGCCTTCCGCCGATCGCGTCGCGCGTCGCGCCGGAAAAGGTGCCCCTGCTCGAAGCGGCAATCGCCAAAACCAAGCTTCCGCGGCCCGTGTTCGATCGCATGGAGACGTGGGCGGCCGCCTTCACCTTGCTTGGCGTTCAATTCCAGACGCTCGGGGTGGAGGGCGAACAAGGCGTGGAAAACGTCCTTCGCCAGCAATTCACGCAGCAGGGCAAGCAGGTCGGCGAGCTCGAAAGCAATCGCCAGCAGCTGAGCTTCTTCGACACGCTTCCCGAAAAGGCCCAGCGCGACTTGCTCGAAGGCGCAATCGAAAATCCGACCCAAATGCGGACCAAGTTCAACGGCATGCTGGAGGCTTGGCTTGCCGGCAATGTTGACGAGATCGGCCGCACGTTCAACGAGGACCTTCAGGGCTCTCCGGATCTGCGCAATGCTCTGCTCACGCGCCGCAATTACAATTGGAGCCAATGGATCGAGCGCCGCATGGCGCAGCCGGGCACGGTGATGGTTGCGGTCGGCGCCGGTCACCTAGCCGGAAAAGAGTCGGTCCAGCGCTATCTGCAGAGCCGCGGATACAAGGTGAAGCGGCTCCAATAGGCTTCGTGCCACTCGGCTCGTCGTGAAAATTTCTCAATTCTCACAAATCGCTAGACATTTGTTAACGCGCCGGTGACCATCCTCTTCACGGGTATCGGGCTGGGGGGCGCGACACCGGGTGCGTGAGGCTGGCCGCGGCGGAGATATCGTCGGGTAAAGCGGTCCGGACTTCACCCGCCAAACGATCGCACATCCCTTCCGAACCTTATTTTGGGGTGGGGATGCCGCATGATCGCAGCACTGATAGCCGCCGCTTCCACTGCGATGTGGACGCCCTCGATTGCGCCGCAGCGCCTGGTGCCGGACGCCCGGCCGGCGCTGTGGGTCGTGAACGACGAAGACACGATCATCTATCTGTTTGGCACGTTCCACGCCCTCGATGGCCGCAGCGACTGGTTCAACGATGAGGTGATGACGGCGTTCAGGGCTTCGGACGAACTCGTCCTCGAAACCATCATCCCGGAACCTGGCATGCCGGCAACTACAAGTCCGCCCCTCACCGGACCGCGGATGGCGCCGGTGGGACCGTTCGCCGGATCGGCATCCTTCCTCGCGACCAGCAAAACCGTCATGTCCGCCGGCAGGTCTCAAGGGATGTCGATCGACGCGGGAGCGGACACGGTGCTTCGCAACGCTGCGCAGGTCAGCGGAAAGCCGGTCGCCGGGCTGGAAAGCTTCGATTACCAGCTAAGCATGTTCTCAAAGCTTCCGGGCGCCTCTCGACCCAGGACGGCTTCCTCGCCTGCTGCCGGAGCGGTCCAAACGAAGGCCGTCGCCGCCTCGCTGCTGACGAGATTGCAGACGGCATGGACGAACGGCGACACCAATAGCTTCGCGGCAATGCTCGATCAGATGCAGTCGAAGTCGCCGGAAACCTACAAGCTGATGTTCCTCGACCGGAACGCGCGCTGGGCCGGCTGGATCGCCAATCGCCTGCAGCAGCCGGGGACGGTGTTCGTTGCCGTGGGCGCAGGCCATCTCGCCGGGCGCGACAGCGTACAGGTGCGGCTCGCGGATCTCCGGATACGGTCTCAGCGGATCAACTGACGCCGCTTTGACTTAAGCGCGCCCCTACCCTATAGGCGCGCCCTCCCCAGCCATGGTCATCCCTGGAGGCGTGGCGGGGCGTAACTCTTATCAAGGAACATGCGAAATGAGCGAACAGCTGACGCTGCCCGCCGAAACGCGCGACCGGGCTGGCAAGGGAGCCTCCCGTGCACTGCGTCGTGATGGACGGGTCCCGGCCGTGGTTTACGGTCAGAAGAAGGATGCACTCTCGATCCACGTCGAAGAGAAGCTCCTGTCCAAGATGCTTTCAACCGGCCACTTCATGAATTCGGTCGTGATGATCGACGTCGGTGGCAAGGCGACCCGCACGCTGCCGAAGGCCGTGGACTTCCACCCGGTCACCAGCCGCCCGACGCACGTCGATTTCCTGCGCATCAGCGAGCACACCAAGGTCACCGTCGCGGTACCGGTGCGCTTCGACAATGAAGACGCTTCGCCGGGCCTGAAGCGCGGCGGCGTTCTCAACGTCGTGCAGCACGAGATCGAACTCGTCTGCGACGCGGCGCACATCCCTGACGAGCTTCACATCGCGCTCGACGGGCTTGAGATCGGCGATTCGATCCACATCAGCCAGGTGAAGCTGCCGCAGGGCGCCGAACCGGCCATCACGGACCGCGACTTCACCGTTGCGACCGTCGTCGCTCCGTCGGCGATGAAGGCCGAGGAAGAAGAGACTGCGCCGGCTGGCGAAGTCCCGACCATCGAAGGTGGCGCCGAGGAAGGCGAAACCGACGAGGAGTCGCAGGAAGAGAGCGGCGAGCGCTAAGCTTTACGCTTATCCGAATACAGAAGCCGCTCACCCCAACGGGTGGGCGGTTTCTTTTTGTCCAAAGCTCAAGCTAGGTGACAGTGATGCAGATCTGGGCGGGCCTCGGAAATCCCGGCGACAGCTACAAGCTGCATCGCCACAACGTCGGCTTCATGGCGGTGGACGTCATTGCCGAGACTCACGGCTTCGGCCCGTGGCAGAAGAAATTCCGCAGCCTCATCTCGGAAGGACGCATCGGGCGCCAGAAGGTGCTGCTGCTCAAGCCCCAGACCTTCATGAACGATAGCGGAGATGCCATTCAGCAAGCTTTGCGCTTCTACAAGCTCGACGAGGAGGCCCTGACCGTCTTCCACGACGAGCTCGATCTCGCTCCGTTCAAGGTGAAGGTCCGCGTCGGCGGTGGGCTTGCAGGTCACAACGGCCTGCGCTCAATCAACGCCTCGCTAGGACCCGACTTCCGCCGAGTGCGCATCGGCATCGGCCACCCCGGCCCTGGCCAGAAGGAAAAGGTCACGCCGCACGTGCTCGGTAATTACCACAAGGTCGAGATGGAGGAGCTATCCGACATGCTCGCGGCCATTGCTTCGGAGTCCGAGTGGCTCGCCGACGGTGACGATGCGCGCTTCATGAGTGAAGTTGCGCTCAGGATGCAGCAGCAACCTTAGGCGGCTCGACACCAATCTTGTTTGCCGCCTCTGTCATCATCTTCACGAAGCGTGGATGATCCCTCAGGCTCTCCAAGTCCGGATCAGCAATCGTCGCGTTGTAGATCGACGTACTTTGAAATTCCAAGACGATCGGCTCCAGTAGGTCGAGCGCGCCCTCTGCGTCATGCAGCTTCATCGCCGTGATGCAGGCGAAGTTGTAACGCATGAACATGTTGTCCGGATTGATGAGGACCGCACGCTCAACCCACTCCTTGAAACGCTGCCGCTCATCCATGACGGCAAGCCCATATCCGACCATGCCGAGGGCGTTGCCGTTCGTCGGGTCTTGCGCCAGGGCCCGCTTGGCCTGATCGACCGCTCGCTCGGCGGCGCGCCGCGCCCCTGCTTCATCGTGCAAGGCGCCGTAGGTCGAACTGAGCATCGCCCATGAGTGAAAGTCGGTGTCGAGAAGCGCGACCGTCTTTTCGTAATAGCGGGCGGCATCCTCAAAGCGCCGTTCGAAGTAATAGATCCGCGCCGCTTCGCGGTTTGCCTCCCAAGAGTCAGGATCGATGCGGAATGCCGATGCCAACTCTTCGTCGGCACCGGCGAAATTGCCTTTCTCAAACAGATGGCGTGCGCGGACCGCGTACGCCTCCACCACTGTCGGATCGATTGCGAGCGCCCGGTCAGCGGCCTCCATCCCGTCCTGCTCACCAGAACTGAACGTGAAGTGCAGGATGCATTGCACAATCGCGAGCAGACCCCAGGCGCGTGCGTAGTTCGGATCTATTTCCAGGGCTCGGGTGCAAATGCGAGTGATCAGCTCAAGCTGTTTTGTGTCGCCCCAATTGCCACTCAGCCAGAATTGTCGTGCCATCAGGTAGAGATTGTAGGCCTCGACGTTGGTCGTCCCGCGCTGCTCGATTGCCCTCTTCTCGGCAGGAAGCAGCTTGACCCTGAGCGCTTCGACGATCGCTTTCGAAATCTCGTCCTGAATCGCGAAGATGTCCGTCAGTTCGCGGTCGTAGCGTTCGGCCCAAAGATGGTCGCCGGTCGTCCCGTCGATGAGCTGCGCGCTGATCCGCACGCGGCTGCCCGCCTTGCGGACGCTCCCTTCGACCACATGGCTTACGCCAAGGCGGCTGGCGAGATCGCAGACGTCGAGGCCCTGTCCCTTGAACATGAAGGCAGTGTTCCGCGCGGTGACTGCCAGGGCGGACACTTTGGACAAATCGGTGGTGATGTCCTCACTGATCCCGTCGCTGAAATAGTCCTGCTCGGCGTCGCCGCTCATGTTGACGAACGGCAGCACGCAAACGCCATGGCGGCGGCGTTCGCTAGTGACGGAGCGCGCATGTCGCTCCGTCCCCGTCAGCTCAGCGATGCTGTCCAGGAGCTTGCACCAGCCGGAATTGGACGGGTCTCCGCTCCATCCGGACAGGTCTGCGCACTGGATCTGGTTGAACGGTATCGGTGGTATCGTCTCATCGAGCGTCGCCTGGACCAAGGTCCGCGCATGGCGGCCGACGTCCGCTTCGGCGCGTACCCACTGCGATGATGCGGCATCGGCCGACCAAAGCACGATCACAGCCTTGGAGCTGGTCAGGCGTTCCTGGATGACGTCCGCATAAGCGCGATGGGCCGGAAGCTGGTCGTCGCGCCAGACGCTGAAGCCCGCGTCGCGGAGCGCATCGGCGACGCGCTTTGCCTGCGGCTCATCCGGCCGCGCGTAGGAGACGAAAATGTCCGCCATGCCGAGCCCCTGAAGGCCTCAGATATCAGGACTCTAGGACTGAGTCATGAGGCGCGGACGGCGCCTCAGAAGTCGACAGTCAGCGTCCCAACCGCCAGGCGCGAACCGCCCGGGCTGTAGATACCCGGCCCCTGAGTGAAGGGGTCGTTGTTATCGAGCAGGTTCTGCACCTGGACGCGGAGCGTGGCGGAATGACGCGCGACGACGGTCCGATATCGCGCGCCCGCATTCACGTTCCACTTCGGATTGAGGAACACGGCATTGTTGACGGTCGCCGGCTGCCGCCCGCGGTGGGACAGGCCAAGGTCGAGTTGCAGGCCCTTCACGAACGGCGTTTCCCAATTCGCGTTGAAGTTGATGATGTGGGTCGGGAGGCCGAACGGTCGCTTGCCAATCTCCCCCTGCACATCCGTGCTCCGGGTGACTCGAGGCTTCAGGAGCACTCCACCAAGAAGCACATTGAGCCGCGGCGTCAGCTTCCCCGAGACCGAAAACTCCGCGCCCCGGCTCCGGATCGTCCCGACCTGGCGGAAGACATTCGCACTATCGAAGCCGAACGCCGGCCGTTCGAGATGGAAAACGCCGACGATGGCCTTCAGGCTCGACGTCAGGTCGACCTTGATCCCTGCGTCCTTCTGACGCGTGATGATGGTCTCGAGGGGCTCGTTGCGGTTCGCGGCGCTTGCCGGAGCTGTCCCGCTCTCCTCGAGGC
>JAEVYW010000026.1 GCA_023392555.1 Pseudomonadota bacterium
CCGGCACTTCGCGGGCGTTGCCATGGCCGAAACCGGCGCGGCCCTTGCCGGCGCCGACAACCACGAGCGCTGCGAAACCGAAGCGCTTACCGCCCTTAACGGTCTTCGAGACGCGGTTGATGTGAACGAGCTTTTCGATCAGCTCCTCACCGCCCTCGTCGTCGCCACCACGGCCACGGCGATCGTCACGACGGCCGCGGCCGCCACGATCGTTGCCGCCACGGCCACGGCCACCGCCGGGTCCGCCACGGCCGCCGCGCGGGCCACGGCCCTGCGGGCGATCGCCCTCGGGAGCCGCAGCTGCGACGTCCGTTGCGTCGGTGTTGACCTCTTGAGTCTGGTTCTCGTCAGCCATTTAGAACTCCAATCCGCCTTCGCGGGCGGCCTCGGCCAGGGCCTTCACCCGGCCATGGAAAAGAAAGCCGCCACGGTCGAACACGACGGTCGACACGCCGGCCTTCTTGGCGCGCTCGGCGAGCGTCTTGCCGACGGCAGCCGCTGCATCGCGGGTCGCACCGGTCTTGTCCCGGACGTCCTTTTCGAGCGTCGAGGCCGAAGCGATGGTCTTGCCGGCAGTGTCGTCGATGACCTGCGCATAGATGTGGCGGCCCGAACGGTGGACCGAAAGACGGGGCTTGCCCGCGGAACGCGCCTTGAGCGACGTGCGAACACGACGACGGCGGCGATCGAAGAGAGAGAGTTTCGCCATGGCTTACTTCTTCTTGCCTTCTTTGCGGAAGATGTACTCGCCGTCGTACTTGATACCCTTGCCCTTGTACGGCTCGGGCTTGCGCCAGCGGCGGATTTCGGCAGCGACCTGACCGACCTTCTGCTTGTCGATGCCGCTGATCTCGACCGTGGTCTGGTCGGGAGTCTTGACGTCGACACCTTCCGGAACTTCGAAGTTCACGTCGTGGCTGTAGCCGAGCTGAAGCTTCAGGTTCTTGCCCTGAGCCTGCGCACGGTAGCCGACGCCGCTGATCAGGAGCTTCTTGGAGAAGCCCTCGGTCACGCCGGTGACGAGGTTCTGCACGTTGGTCCGCTGCATGCCCCAGGCAGCGCGGTTGCGCTGGGCCTGGGTGAGCGGGGTCACGCGGATCTCGCCTTCGGCGACTTCATACTTCACCAGATCGTCGAGCAGCTGCATCGCGAGGGTGCCCTTCGGGCCCTTCACGGTCAGCGTGCCGCTGTCCACGGTGGCGGTGACGCCTGCCGGGATCGCGATCGGTTTCTTACCAATGCGGGACATTAGAATACCTCCGCCAGGACTTCGCCGCCCACGTTCTGTTCGCGGGCTTCGGCGTCCGACAGCACGCCGCGCGGGGTCGACACGATGATCGTGCCAAGGCCGTTGCGGACACGCGGCAGTTCACGGGCAGCCGAGTAGACGCGGCGGCCGGGCTTCGACACACGCGCCAGATGCTGGATCGCCGGCTGGCCTTCGAAATACTTCAGCTCGATGCGCAGGCCCTTGTGACCCGACAGCTCTTCTTCCGAATAGCCGCGGATGTAACCTTCGCGCTGAAGCACGTCGAGGACGTGGGCACGCAGCTTCGACGCCGGCGTCAGGATCGAGTCCTTCTTCGCCTGCTGGCCGTTACGAATACGGGTGAGCATATCACCCAGGGGATCGGTCATTGCCATTCCTCGGGTCCTTACCAGCTCGACTTCGTGACGCCCGGAATCAGGCCCTTGTTGGCCAGTTCCCGAAGCATGATCCGCGACAGGCGGAACTTGCGATAATAGGCACGCGACCGGCCCGTCAGCTCACAGCGGTTGCGGACGCGCGTCTTGTTTCCGTTCCGCGGCAGCTCTGCCATCTTGAGCCGTGCGATGAGACGCTCGGTCTCATCGAGGGACTTGGCGTTCGCCTTCGCCTTCAGCTTCTCGAGCTTCGGCTGGGTCTTCTCGACGAGCTTCTTGCGACGCTCGTTCTTGTTGATCGAACTCAGTTTCGCCATGACTTAAGTTCTTCTCCTTAGGAGAAGCAGGTCCTGCCCTTAGGCAGCCTGCTTCTGCTCCTCGTCACGCGGGAACGGGAAGTTGAACAGGCGCAGCAGCTCGCGCGCCTCTTCGTCCGTCTTCGCGGTGGTGGTTACGATGATGTCCATCCCCCGGACCTTGTCGATCTGATCGTAATTGATCTCGGGGAAGATGATCTGCTCCTTGAGGCCCAGCGCATAATTGCCGCGGCCGTCGAACGACTTGGGGTTTAGGCCCCGGAAGTCGCGGACGCGGGGAAGAGCGATGGTGACCAGGCGATCGAGGAACTCGAACATGCGGTCGCGGCGCAGCGTAACCTTCGCGCCGATCGGCATGCCTTCACGCAGCTTGAACTGCGCGATCGACTTCTTCGCCTTGGTGATCACCGGCTTCTGGCCGGAAATCGCCTGCATCTCGGCCGCAGCGGCCTCGACCTTCTTCTTGTCCTGGGTCGCCTCGCCGACGCCCATGTTGATGACGATCTTCTCGAGCTTCGGAACCTCAAGACGGTTCTTGTAGCCGAACTTCTCGATCATCGCCGGGACAATGCGGCTCTCGTAGTCGCCCTTCAGGCGCGGAACGTACTTGTCAGCCATTGATCAATTCCCCGGACTTGGCCGCAACGCGAACCTTCTTGCCGTCACGCTCTTCAAAGCGGACGCGGCTCGGCTTGCCGGTCTTCGGGTCGGCAATAGCGACCTTCGACACGTGCAGCGGCGCTTCCTTGCGCTCGATCCCACCCTGCGGATTGACCTGGGTGGGCTTGCGGTGACGTGCGGCGACGTTGACGCCGGACACGACGACCTTGCTGTCCTTGGGCATGGAACGGATGACTTCACCCGTCTTGCCCTTGTCCTTGCCGGACAGGACGACGACCGTGTCGCCCTTGCGGATCTTGGAGGCGGCCATGGTTACAGGACCTCCGGCGCAAGGCTGATGATCTTCATGTGCTTCTTCGCACGAAGCTCACGGACGACCGGGCCAAAGATACGGGTGCCGATCGGCTCCTCGTTCTTGTTGACCAAAACCGCGGCATTGCCGTCGAAGCGGATCGTCGATCCGTCCGGACGATGAATGTCCTTGGCGGTACGGACGATCACCGCACGGTGAACGTCGCCCTTCTTCACGCGGCCGCGCGGAGCAGCTTCCTTGACCGAGACGACGATGATGTCGCCGACGGTCGCGGTGCGCCGCTTCGACCCGCCCAGCACCTTGATGCACTGAACGCGCTTGGCGCCGCTGTTGTCCGCAACGTCCAGGTTGGACTGCATCTGGATCATGGTTCGACCCTACCTTCTCTCAAATCGTCTCAGGCGTCCGCGTCCGCGACGTCTTCGGCCTTCGCCTTGGACTTCTTCGCGGCCTTGGCCTTCGGCGCCTTCTCTTCCTTTGCGGGCGCGGCCGGCTCGTTGCCGGGCTGCTCGCTCGAGACCGGCTCGTCGATCTCGACTGCCTCGAGCTTCGCCGCGCCGATACGATCGAGCACGGTCCAGGTCTTCAGCTTCGAAATCGGGGCGCATTCCTGAATGCGCACCTGCTCGCCCGACTTGTAGGCATTAGCCTCGTCGTGGGCGTGGTACTTCTTCGACAGCTTGATGATCTTGCCGTACAACGGGTGCTTCACCCGCCGCTCGACGCGGACCACCACGGTCTTGTCACCCTTGTCCGACACCACCGTGCCGCTCAGGACGCGCTTGGGCATTCCCTAGTCTCCTCAGCCCTGGGCAGCGGCGTCAGCCGCCTGCTTGCGGGCGCGTTCGTTCTGAAGCGTCTTGATCTGGGCGATCGTGCGGCGAACCTCACGAACCCGCGACGGCTTCTCGAGCTGGTTGGTGGCCGCCTGGAAGCGCAGGTTGAACTGCTCGCGCTTCAGGTCCGACAACTGCGTCTGCAGCTGGTCGTCCGTCGCAACCTTCAGATCGGTCTTGGTAGCCTGCTTGGCCATCTTAACGGTCCTCCTCGACCAGGGTCTCACCCAGACGGGCAACGACCTTGACCTTGATCGGCAGCTTTTCGGCCGCACGCTCGAACGCAGTCTTGGCGAGCGGGCCGGGAACGCCGTCCAGCTCGAACAGGATGCGGCCGGGCTTGACGCGGGCGACCCAGAATTCGGGCGAGCCCTTGCCCGAGCCCATGCGGACTTCGGCCGGCTTCGAGCTCACCGGAAGATCCGGGAAAATCCGGATCCAGAGGCGGCCCTGACGCTTGATGTGACGCGTAATCGCGCGGCGAGCCGCTTCGATCTGGCGCGCGGTGATCCGCTCCGGCTCCATCGCCTTCAGGCCGAAGGCGCCGAAGTTGAGCTCGGTTCCGCCCTTGGCATTGCCATGGATGCGGCCCTTGAAGGCCTTGCGGAACTTGGTGCGCTTGGGTTGCAGCATGTCTTACTCTTCCTTCGCGCTTACCGGTTGCCGCGGTCTTCGCGGGCCGGGCGAACACCGGAGGTCTGAGCCTCCAGCATCAGCCGGTCCTGAGCCGTCGGATCATGGCCGAGAATCTCGCCCTTGAAGATCCACACCTTCACGCCGCACACGCCGTAGGCGGTGTGGGCTTCGGCCTCTGCATAGTCGACGTTGCCGCGCAGCGTGTGCAGCGGAACGCGGCCTTCGCGGTACCATTCGGTGCGAGCGATTTCGGCGCCGCCAAGACGGCCCGAGCAGGTGATACGAATGCCTTCGGCACCGAGACGGAGAGCCGACTGCACCGCGCGCTTCATCGCACGGCGGAACGCGATACGGCGCTCAAGCTGGTCGGCGACGCCTTGGGCGACGAGCTTCGCGTCGATCTCCGGCTTGCGGATCTCGACGATGTTGAGGCTGACGTCCGAGCTGGTCATCGCGCCGAGCGTCTTGCGCAGCTTCTCGATGTCCGCGCCCTTCTTGCCGATGATCACGCCCGGGCGAGCAGCATAGATGCTCACGCGGCAGATCTTGGCCGGACGCTCGATCACCACCTTCGAGATGGCAGCCTGCGGCACCGTCTCAAGGATGTGGCGGCGGATCTTCAGGTCTTCGAGCAGCAGGCGACCGTAGTCCTGGCCTTCCGCGAACCAGCGGCTGTCCCAGGTACGGTTGATCTGCAGGCGAAGCCCGACAGGAGAGGATTTCTGACCCATTACGCTTCTTCCTGCTCGCGAACGACGACGCGGATGCGGCTGAACGGCTTGATCACGCGGCTCGAACGACCGCGGGCGCGGGTCGCGAAACGCTTCATCGTGATCGACTTGCCGACGCTCGCCTCCGACACGACCAGCGAGTCGACGTCGAGGTTGTGGTTGTTC
>JAEVYW010000084.1 GCA_023392555.1 Pseudomonadota bacterium
GAGCACGTTGGTTGCGCCGATATTGCCGGAGCCGATGTCGCGCAGGTCGCCCTTACCGGCGAACCGCGTCAGCAGCAGCCCGAACGGGATCGAGCCGAAAAGATAACCGAGCGCGAAGGCGAGCAGCAGGTCGGTGGTCATGCGGGCGCGGTGGTAGCAGATGGAAACGCGCCTGCAATTGCGCCGCGCGAAATCGCGTGCAAAGCGCGAGAGCCATGGATGCAAGCGCGCCTTTGCTGTTCTTCGATTCCGGTGTCGGCGGTCTGTCGGTGCTGGAGCCGACGCGGGCTCTCCTGCCCAACGCGCCGTTCGTCTACGTCGCCGACAATGGCGGCTATCCCTACGGGAAGCGCAGCGAGCAGGAGATTGCGAGCCGCATCCCGGCGCTGCTCGGACGGCTGGTCGAGCGCTTCCATCCGCGGCTCGCGGTGATCGCGTGCAATACGGCGTCGACGATTGCGCTGGAGCATGTCCGGTCGGCGCTGGACTTGCCGGTTGTCGGGACCGTGCCTGCGATCAAACCGGCGGCGGAGCTGTCGAAGACGCGGGTCATCGGGGTGCTTGGGACGGAGGCGACGGTCCGCCAGCCATACGTGGACAATCTCGCCGCCGAGTTCGCGGCTGACTGCACCATCGTCCGCCACGGCTCGCCGGAGCTCGTCGATCTCGCAGAGGCGAAGCTGGCTGGCGAGACGGTCACGATCGAAGCGGTCAAAGCCGCTGCACGGCCAATGTTCGACCACGGTGAGAATATCGACGTCGGCGTGCTGGCCTGCACGCACTTTCCGCTCCTTCGCGACGAACTGGAGCACGCTTACCCCTCGGTGCGGTGGATCGACGGCGGCGCTGGCATCGCGCGGCGCATTGCGTATCTCACTCGCGACCAGGCGTGGCCGTCCGAGCCGGGCCGTGGCGTGATGGTCTTCACGGCGGAGCCGCGGGCGCCACTGATGAGCTCGCTTGCGCGGTACGGGATCGACGACGTCCGCAGCCTCTAGTTGCGAGTCGTTCGCAATGGCCTTCCCGACGAGCGCCGGTTAATGGGCGGCGAGCGGATCATGGATTATTCGGGCATCTTCAAAGCGGCCATCGAGCGGCTTCACGAGGAAGGACGCTATCGCGTCTTCATCGACATCCTGCGCACCAAGGGCAATTACCCGAGCGCGCATTGCTTCGGTGGCAACGGCCCGAAGCCGATCACCGTCTGGTGCTCGAACGATTATCTCGCGATGGGCCAGCACCCCGCGGTGATCGAAGCGATGGATAAGGCGCTTCACGAAGTCGGCGCCGGATCGGGCGGGACCCGCAACATCGGCGGCAACACGCATTACCATATCGCGCTCGAGGAAGAGCTCGCTTCGCTTCACGGCAAGGAAGCGGCGCTGCTGTTCACGTCAGGCTACGTCTCGAACGAGGCGGCACTTTCGACGCTCGGTAAGCTGCTGCCCGGCTGCATCATCTTTTCGGACGAGCTCAATCACGCGTCGATGATCGCGGGGATCAAGAACTCGGGCTGCGAAAAGCGCGTCTTCAAGCATAACGACCTCGAGCATCTCGAGCTGTTGTTGTCCGAAGCCGATGCGGACACGCCCAAGCTGATCGCGTTCGAGAGCGTCTATTCGATGGACGGCGACGTCGCGCCGATCGCCGAGATCTGCGACCTCGCCGACAAGTACGGCGCCCTCACCTATCTCGACGAAGTCCATGCCGTCGGAATGTACGGCGCGCAGGGCGGCGGCATTTCCGACCGCGACGGCGTTGCCGACCGCCTGACGATCATCGAAGGCACGCTCGGCAAGGCGTTCGGCGTCATGGGCGGCTACATCTCCGCCGACCGCATGATCATCGACTGCATCCGCAGCTATGCGCCGGGCTTCATCTTCACGACGAGCCTGTCTCCGGTCCTGGTAGCCGGAGCGCTGGCCAGCGTCCGTCACCTCAAGGCAAATTCGACCGAGCGCGACATGCAGCAGGCGGCTGCTGCCAAGCTGAAGGCGAAGTTCACCGAGGCGCGCCTGCCGCTGATGCCCAGCGTGACGCACATCGTGCCTTTGCTCGTCGGCTGCCCGGTCAAGGCCAAGCGGATCAGCGATATATTGCTGGCTGAGTATGGGCTCTACGTTCAGCCGATCAATTTCCCGACCGTCCCTCGCGGCACCGAGCGCCTGCGCTTCACGCCCGGCCCTCACCACACCGCTGAGATGATGGACGAGCTGACGACGGCGCTCGTCGAGATCTGGGACCGCCTGGAGCTTCAGCTCGCCGCATGAGCCTGCTTGCGGCCGCCTTGCTGCTGCAAGCCAGTCCGGAAGCAATCAAACTTGGAGAGGAGCTCGCCTCCTACGGAACGCTCGCGACACTTGGTCCGATCATGACGGCCAAGGAGGCTGAGGATCTGGTCGCCGCGCACCCTGAGCTGACCAAGGCCGAGCAGGACAATCTCCGCGCAACCGCGAAGAAGGAAGCCGACCAGCTTCGCGCCAAGGCGATCACGGTCGAAGGCAAGGCCTTTGCCGAAACCCTGAGCCTGCAGGACCTGCGTACCCTCGCCGAATTCGCGCGCTCCGACGCGGCCAGGCGCCAGCGCGAGGCGATGCCGAAAATCATCGTCGGGACGATGAAGGGCCTCGGCAACGTCGACTACAAGGCAAACGTCCTCGCGGCTTACTGCCGCGACTACAAGAAGCTCTGCCCGAAGAAGTAGGCGCGGCAGCCGAAGCCGCCGACGCTGCTACTCGTTTCCGACCTCGTTCCACTTGGCCTTGTCGATCGCGGCAAGCACCGTCTTGGCGTCAGCCCCCGTCTTCAACAGGTCGTAGATCTTCCGCGGGGCGGAATCCGGATTCTGGTGCGGAGCGAATGCGAGCGGAGTGATGACCGTCTTCGCGCCGACGAGGTCGCCCTGGACCACGAGCGCGCGGACGGTCCGCATCTTGACCGTCGGGTCCTGCGGAACGAGGACCGCCGCACGGTAGAGGCCGTTCAGCGCCGCCTCGGTCGGCTGCTGCCCTGCCCTTACGAAGCTGTCGTAATAGAGCACGAGCGGAAGGCCGTAGTTCGGCTCGATGCGGTTCGCGCGGACAAAATACTTCCGGGCCTCCGACCAGTTTTTCTGCCGCGCATAGACTCGGCCCTTGTAGACCAGAGCCATGATGTTTTGCGGATCGACCGCAAGTGCCCGGTCGGCGGCGGCCATCGCCGCGGCATTGTCCTTGGCGTCGAACTCGGTCTCGGCGAGCGTCCGCTGGACGAACACGTCACGTTCGCAGCCCGGGGCTTCGCGGCGCGCTGCCGCAGCGACGACGGGAGCAGTCTTCTCGCTTACGCCGACTGCCGACTGGATGCGGACCGGCATGATGCGGGCTTCACAGCTGGTCAGGGACCGGGTGCTGACCGGGCCGACCGGATATTGGTTGACCGGTATCTTCGCGATCGGGAAGCGGCCGGGGCGAAGGTAGGCGTTCACCTCATTGTCGAGCTGGCCGAGATCGCCGAACGCCTGCTTGCCGGCCTCGAGGCTCGGCGTCCCTCGTTTCACGAGCGCGAGATACTTGCCGAGCTGGCCCGGACGCTTCTTGCTCATCGTCAGATAGTGCACGAGCAGCCAGCCGCGGGCGTACATATGCGGGACTTCGGCCTGCGACATCTTGCGCTCGCCCGACGTGAGCAGCTCCTCGATCGTCATGCGATATTGCTGCGCGAGCGTGTAGCCGCGCATCTCCGGCGGGGCGCCGATGGTCAAATTGCCCTGCGAATCCGGATACATGGTGCTGAAGAATTCGGCGAAGGCCTCGTGAATCCAGCCCGGAGTCGTCCCCGTTTCGCTGCGTACCAGGATGTGGTGGGTGTACTCGTGAAAGAGGACTTCCTGCGCCTTGATCCGGTACTGCGGCGGGATCGTGCGCGGGGTAACGGCGAGATCGCCCTGCACGCCCGGCCGATAGAATCCGCCGACGTCGCGGTTGCCGGCAAGCTTCTGCACAGCTTCCATCGACGGCACGACATAGACGGTGACCTGCCCGACGGCCTCCTCGTCCTTCACCCCAGCGGTCTCACGAAGGAAATGATCGACGCGCTCCAGCCGCTCCGCCCAGTCCTTGGCCTGAGCCTGGCTCATGTCGCCATAGACCAGGAAGTGCTTGCTGCTTGCTTCCACCCATTCCGCATGCGCAGCAGCAGGCATCAGCGCCGCGGCCGCCGCCGCGGTGAACAAGACCAACTTCGACATTATTCCCCCCGAGACCCAAATCGATTCAGCAGCTTACGACCGTAGCGGCCATCAATGGGATTTCAACAGTCTGGCGAGCCTCTGGCGAATCCCGGAGCCATGGCCTAGGCATTCGCCATGCGCATCGCCCTAGCCGCCGACCACGCCGGATACGCCCTGAAGGACGAGCTCGTCGCGTGGCTGCGCGAGCAGGGGCACGCGGTCGAGGACCTCGGCACGAACGGCGCAGAAAGCGTCGATTATCCGGAATATGGAGCTAAGCTCGCCCGGGCCGTCGGCTCAGGTGGAGCCGAGCGCGGCATTGCCGTTTGCGGTTCGGGTATCGGCATCGCCGTGGCCGTCAATCGCGACCCGCGCTGCCGCT